>JAUYMQ010000653.1 GCA_030698575.1 Deltaproteobacteria bacterium | reverse complement strand
TATCGCATGCGGCATCCCGATCGGGTGAGCGCGCTCATCCTCATCGACTCCGGGCCCGGCTACCAGAGCCAGGAGCCCCGGGAGCTCTGGAACCAGTATGCCGAGGGCGTCGCAACCGCGCTCGAGTCAGGCGACCCCTCCGCGATTGCCGGATCCTCCGAGACACGGTCGGCCAAGCACCGGTCGACAGCGTGCCTGGCTCTGGCGGCCCGGGGGATGATGAAGCAGTACGGGACTCAGGTGATCGATTCACTGAAGAACGTTCGCGTGCCGACGCTTATCATCGTGGGCGCCGACGACCAGGCGTTTCTCGCGGCGGCCGAGGTGATGGCCACCAAGATCCCGAAGGCCGAGAAGCACGTAATCCCCGACGCCGGGCACGCCCCGAACCTGGATCAGCCGAAACTTTTCAACGAGCTTGTGATGGGTTTTCTACGGAAGGTGGAGGCGGAACGCTCACATCTTGAGTGATTCCCGGTAGATCCCGAACTTCTCCCGCAGCGTGTCGCTGACCTCGCCCAGCGTGCAGTTTGCGCGCACGCACTCGAGGATGCGCGGCATCAGATTCTCCGTACCGGCAGCCGCCTCGCTGAGGGCTGCTATCGCCTCGCCGGCGCGGGTCTTGTCCCGCCTTGCCCGAAGGTCCTGCACCCGCTTCCGCTGCTGCTCCTCGAGCACCGGGTCGACCCGGTGGATCTCGAAGGGGGCCTCTTTCTCATCCTGGTAGGCGTTCACCCCCACGATGATCTGCTCGTCGGTCTCGATGTCGCGCTGATAGCGGTAGGCTGCTTCCTGGATCTCCCGCTGCTGGTAGCCCTGCTCGATGGCGGCCACCGAGCCGCCGAGCTTGTCGATCTTCTCGATGTACTTCGTAGCCTCTTCCTCAATCTGGTTCGTCAATGCCTCGACCGCATAGGATCCGGCCAGCGGATCGATGATGTCCGCTACGCCCGATTCGTGCGCGATGATCTGCTGGCTCCGCAGCGCGATGGTCGCCGACTCTTCCGTCGGGAGCGCCAGCGCCTCGTCACGTGAGTTGGTGTGGAGCGACTGCGTCCCTCCCAGCACTGCCGCCAGAGCCTGTATTGCCACCCGGACGACGTTGTTGTTGGGCTGCTGGGCCGTGAGGGTGGCTCCGGCTGTCTGGGAGTGGAACCTGAGGAGGAGGCTCTGATCCTTCTTTGCGTGGAAGCGTTCGCGCATGATGCGGGCCCACATCCGACGCGCTGCCCGGAACTTGGCGATTTCCTCGATGAAGTTGTTGTGCACGTTGAAGAAGAACGCCAGGCGGCTCGCGAATCGATCCACGTCGAGACCCGCGTCGAGCGCCGCCTGCACGTATGCGATTCCGTTCGCCAGCGTGAAGGCCACTTCCTGCACGGCGGTCGAGCCCGCCTCACGAATGTGGTAGCCGCTGATGCTGATGGTGTTCCAGCGGGGCACGTGCTCGCTTGCATAAGCAAAGACGTCGGTCACGATGCGCATGCTGTGACGCGGCGGATAGATGTAGGTCCCGCGGGCGATGTATTCCTTCAGGATGTCGTTCTGCACCGTGCCGCCAATCCTGGCGGCGGGCACACCCTGGCGCTCTGCAACGGCGATGTAGAGAGAGAGCAGGACGGCGGCGGTGGCGTTGATGGTCATCGAGGTCGTGATCTTCTCCATGGGGATTTCGCGGAACATGACCTCCATGTCTTCCACGGAGTCGATCGCCACTCCGGTTCGGCCGACCTCGCCGGTGGCCATTGCGTGATCGGAGTCGTAGCCCATCTGTGTGGGGAGATCGAAGGCCACGGAGAGTCCCGTGGTTCCCTGAGAGAGAAGATAGCGGTAGCGCGCGTTCGATTCCTCGGCCGTGCCAAAACCCGCGTATTGCCGCATGGTCCAGAAGCGGCCGCGGTACATCGTGGGCTGCACACCCCGCGTGTAGGGTTCCTGGCCGGGCAGGCCGAGATCGCGCAAGTAGTCGAGGTCGCGCACGTGCTCCGGCGTGTAGAGACGCTTGAATTCATAGCCCGAGGAGGACTTGAAGGCTTTCTTCCGCTCGGCGTGCTTGCCGATGGCGGGCTCGAGAAGGTCTTTCTCCCAGCGCGCGCGCGCCTCGGAGATTTTCTTGAGCTCCCTCTCGTCCTTCGCCATCTCCAGCTCCTTCGCTACTCGACCAGCACGAGGCGCTGGCCCGACTCCACCGCCTGGCCCGTTTCGACCGCTACTTCCTTCACCGTGCCGGTCGTCGGGCTCTTGATCTCGTTCTCCATCTTCATCGCCTCGAGCACGATTACACCCTGGCCGACCTCGACGGCCTGTCCGGGCTCGACGAGCACCTTCAGGACCTTCCCGGGCATCTGCGCCTTGATGTCGGCGGCGCCGGCGCCTCCCGCGGTCTCGGCCCGGTTGAGCACCCGGCGACGCTCGTCGACGACATCGAGGTCGTAGAAATCCCCCTCGATGGTCATCTGGAAGCCGCCCTGCCGCTCGACGACATTGGCTTCGATCGATTCGCCGCCGATTATGAGGGAATAGACGGTGCGTTCCGTCGCGTGGGCATCGACGACCCGCTCGTTACCATCGACTGAAACGCGATAGACGTTCGGCTCGATCTCGCTCACGTCGATGACGTGGTCGTTCCCCTCGAGGGTCACGTGATAGATCATCGCTTCTCCTGCCCGCCCGCGCGGGGCTAGATGCGCCTGAGAGCAGCTTGCCGCCCCGCGATCTTCCAGGGAGAGTCCTCGCCGCCGTTTCGCCCGCTGGCCAGCTCCAGCGCCTTCGCCTGGTCGCGCCTGAACGCCGCCACGCAGGCTGTAACGAGGGCCACCTCGTCATGGGTGCGCTCCTCGGAGAGCCCCTTCGAGAGGAACTCGCGCTCGATGAAGGTCGTGTCGACGTCGCCCTTGATGAACGTCGGATTCTTCATCACCCGCAGGTGGAAAGGGATGGACGTCCTGATCCCCTTGATCGTGAACTCGCGGAGCGCCCGCGTGCAGCGCTCGATGGCTTCTTCCCGATTGCCGCCGTGCGCGATCAGCTTGGCCACCATCGGATCGTATTCCATCGGAACCTTGAAACCGTCGTAGACGCCGCTGTCAAGGCGCACTCCGGCGCCGCCCGGCTCGCGGAAGACCGTGATGACGCCCGGGCTCGGCATGAAGTTGTTGAAGGGGTCCTCGGCGTAGATGCGGCACTCGAGCGCCACGCCACGGAGGACCACGTCTTCCTGCTTGATCCAGAGCGGCTCACCGGCGGCAATCCTGATCTGCGCCTTGACGAGATCGATCCCCGTCGTCCGCTCGGTAATCGCGTGCTCGACCTGGATTCGGGTGTTCATTTCGAGGAAGTAGAACTCTCCGGATTGATCAAGCAGGAATTCGACCGTCCCGGCGCCCTCGTAGTCCACCGCCTTTGCAGCCTTGACCCCCTCCGCGTGAATCCGCTTGCGCAGATCGTCGGAGAGCCCGGGCGCCGGGCACTCTTCGATGACCTTCTGATGTCGCCGCTGGATCGAGCAGTCGCGCTCGCCCACGTGAATCAGGTTCCCGTGCTTGTCGCCCAGCACCTGCACCTCGATGTGGCGAGCCCTCTGGAGCGCCCTCTCGATGTAGATGGCGGGATTTCCGAAGGCCGACTGCGCCTCCGAGCGTGCGCCGCGCAACGCTGAAGCGATCTGCGATTCCTCGGTTACCAGACGCATTCCCTTCCCGCCGCCGCCCGCTGCCGCCTTTACCATGACCGGCAGCCCGATACGCTTGATCTCCTTGATGGCAGCCTCGTCATCCAGTTCCGACGTGACGCCGGGAACGACGGACACCCCGGCCGCCTCCATGAGCTTCCGCGCCTCGACCTTGTCGCCCATCGATCGGATGGCCTCGGGTGAAGGTCCGATGAAGACGACACCCGACGTAGCACAGAGCCTGGCGAACTCGGGGTTCTCCGAGAGAAAGCCGTACCCTGGATGAATGGCATCGGCCCCGCACTTCTTGGCGATTTCGAGGATTGTGTCCATACGGAGGTAGCTGTCGCGCGCCGGCGCCGGCCCCACGCGGTAGGCTTCGTCGGCGTAGCGCACGTGCAGGTTCGAGCGGTCCGGATCGGAATAGATGGCGACGCCGGGAATTTCCATCTCCCGGCATGCCCGGAGGACCCGGACGGCGGACTCCCCGCGGTTGGCTACGAGGATCTTCTTGAACATGGACTTCTCCTGCTAGAGCGGGATGTTCCCGTGCTTCTTCGGGGGGTTCTGGTCGCGCTTGTTCTTCAGCATCTCGAGCGCCCGGATGATCTTCGGTCGCGTGTCCTCGGGCCGGATAACTTCGTCCACGTACCCGAGCTCGGCTGCCTTGTAGGGATTGGCGAACTTTTCGCGATAGTCGGCCGAGAGACGCTCACTCTCGGCCACCCCGTCTTTCGCCGAGGCGATCTCGTCACGGAAGATGATTTTCACCGCGCCCTCCGGCCCCATGACCGCGATCTCTGCGGTGGGGTAGGCGTAGTTCACGTCCCCGCGAATGTGCTTCGAGGACATGACCACGTAGGCCCCGCCGTAGGCCTTGCGCGTGATGATGGTGATCTTCGGCACCGTGGCCTCGCAGTAGGCGTAAAGCAGCTTGGCGCCGTGCTTGATGATCCCGCCGTACTCCTGATTCACGCCCGGCAGGAAGCCAGGCACGTCGACAAAGGTGATGATCGGAATGTTGAAGGCGTCGCAGAATCGGACGAAGCGCGCGCCCTTGATCGACGAGTTGATGTCGAGGCAGCCCGCGAGCACGGCCGGCTGGTTCGCCACGACACCCACCGAGCGCCCGTTCATGCGGCCGAAGCCGACGATGATATTCTTCGCGTACTCCTCGTGGACCTCCAGAAAGAAGCCGTCATCCACGACAGCCGTGAGAAGCTCCTTCATGTCGTAGGGCTTGTACGGCGAGTCGGGAACCAGCGTCCTGAGCTTCTCATCGCGCCGGTTCGCGCTGTCGCTTGTCGGCACCAGGGGCGTGTCTTCTATGCTGTTTTGCGGCATGAAGGAGAGAAGGGTGCGAATGAGGAGGAGCGCCTCCTTCTCGTCCTTGGCCCCGAAGTTCGCCACGCCCGATTTCGCGTTGTGCGCAGCCGAGCCGCCCAGCGCTTCCTTCGTGACCTCCTCGTGGGTCACCGTCTTGATCACGTCGGGGCCGGTGATGAACATGTAGGAGGTGTCTTCGACCATGATGATGAAGTCGGTCATCGCGGGCGAGTACACCGCGCCGCCGGCGCAGGGTCCCATGATGGCGCTGATCTGCGGGACGACGCCGCTGCTCATGACGTTTCGCTGGAAGATGTCCGCGTAGCCCGCCAGGCTCACGACGCCTTCCTGGATGCGGGCGCCGCCGGAGTCGTTGATTCCGATGACCGGTGCGCCCGCCTTCACCGCGAGATCCATGACCTTGCAGACCTTCTCGGCGAAGGCCTCCGAGAGGCTGCCGCCAAACACCGTGAAATCCTGCGAAAAGACGAACACCAGCCGGGCGTCTATGGTGCCGTAGCCGGTCACCACACCGTCGCCCGGGAACTTCTGCTGGTCCATGTCGAAATCGGCGCAGCGGTGCACCTTGAATTTGTCTGTCTCGACGAAGCTTCCCTCGTCGAGCAGAAACTCCACCCGCTCACGAGCAGTCAGCTTTCCCTGCTTGTGCTGGCGGTCGATGCGTTCCTGGCCACCGCCCATCTCCGACTCGCGGTTCTTTTGCTCGAGCAGTTTTAGCTTTTCCTCGATCGACATATCGCCTTTATCCATCCTCGCCGCGTGCAGGGCGGGGGTTGGGGGTTTGTCCTCAGCGGCAGATGATCGCCAGCACGGTCGATTCCTCATCGCCCGCGCGCATCATCCGGTGCTTGAGAGAGGCCTCTAGATAGAGCGAATCACCGGGGTCGAGCTGGTGCCGCTCGTCGCCAATCTCTATCTCGATCCGTCCCGAGAGCACCATGAGGAACTCCTCGCCATCGTGTGTGTACTGGCTCGAGGGCGGCTCGCTGTCCTTGGTTATCGTGATCAGGAAGGGAGAGAGCTTGTGGTTGCGGTATGAAAGCGCGAGCGCCTCGAAGTGATACCCGGGCCGCGCGCCAAGCGGCGAGATGATTCGCTCGACACGGCGCCGCTCTCCCGCCCGCACCACCTCGTAGACCCCACCCGGATCTCCTTCCTCGAAGAAGTAGCCGACCTTCACCCGCAGAACGCGGGCGATCTTCGCCAGCGTGCCGATGGGCGGGGTCACGTTGTTGTTCTCAATCTGTGAAATGAGGGCCGGAGAAAAGCCGGTCTCCTTTGCCACTTCCCGGAGGGTCAGGCGCCGGTTCCGCCGCAGGAGCCGCATCTTGGCCCCGATGTCGAATTCTTCCGCGCCGCTCGGGGCGCGTTCGTCCGCCCGCCGGGGCGATTCGGCGTGTGTGGCCCGCGCGTCAGGGGTCATCCGCTCAGCCATGGGGCATGTCGCTCTTGTCGGGTGGGCCGGTTCTTCCCGGGAAAGGGTGTAACAGGTGTGTGTAAGAGCCCACAGCGTCCGCGTGGTCCGCGGCAAAGGCGCAAAATACCGTGGAAAAATCACGCCCAGACTACCACAGG
>JAUYMQ010000652.1 GCA_030698575.1 Deltaproteobacteria bacterium | reverse complement strand
ACCATCGAACAGGCCGCGCCACAGGCAACGTTTCTGACCGAGCCGGTGCTTGAGGCGGTCGCGGCGCGGTATCTCGCCGAATACATCGCCGCCATCCTCGCCCAACTCGCGAGAGACGAAGACGACGCGGAAGCCATCTTGCTTCTCGCCAACTGACGGCCGCCCGTCCGTAACGGGCAAACCCAAGTCACCAACCGAAACGGAGTGACCGCATGTCCGATGTGGACGGGGCTGTTGCCCCTGCCGGGACCGACGACGGAGCGGCGACGCCGCCAACCGAAACGGAAACGGCCGACGAACCCCGCAAGATCGTAGACGATTTGACGGGACAGCAAGACGAAGAGACTGTTGTCGAGCCGGTCGAACTCGATGAATTCGAGGAATTCGACTGGGAAGGCAAGACGGTGAAGGGGCCGAAGGGCCTCAAGGAAGGCGTGCTCCGGCAGGCCGACTACACCAAGAAAACGCAGGAAGTCGCTGGCGTTCGCAAGGAACTCGACGCGGAGCGGCAACGCATCGCCGAGCAATCCACGGCCAGCGAGGACGACCTGAAACTCCGCGCCACGCACATGGCGAAAACGGAGGAACTGGAACAGTACCGGAAGATCGACTGGGACGCATGGGTTATACAAGACGCAACAGCCGCCCAGCAAGCGCACATCCGGCGCATGAACCTGGTCGAGGAACTCAACGGCCTCAACCAGCAGATCACGCAACGCACGCAGCAGCGGGCCTCCGAGACGCAGCGGGAAACCGCCAAGCGCATGGAAGAAACCCAGGAGTTCGCGCGCAAGAACATCAAGGGCTGGACGCCTGAGACCGACAAGCAGGTGGTGGCGTTCGCCGTGGAACAGGGCATCGAACTATCCGCCCTGCAATCCGCGATGAACCCGACGATCTACACGATTCTGCACCTCGCCCGTCTCGGCTCGCAAGTCCTTGCCAAACCGGCCGCGCCCAAACCCGCCACCGTGGCGGCTCCACTGGAGACAGTTGCCGCACGGGCCAATCCGCCCGCGCGCGTCAATCTGGAGGACGCCGACATGGAGCAGTACGTCGCGATTCGCAAAAAGCAGATGGCGGCGAAGGGCTAAGGCCACTCCCATCAATCCGGAACAGGCACGTCGTGAGACGCCCTTTCCCAGTGCGGCCCTACGGGGCCGCCAGACGGACAATGACAAATGGCTAACACCACACTGACTGCGGACATCATCGCCAAGGAGGCGGTGATGATCCTTGAGAATGAATGCCTGATGGCAAAGCTCTGCTATCGGGGCTACGAGGAAGAGTTCGACAAGAAGATCAACGGGTACAAGGTCGGCGAGATCGTTTCCATTCGCCGGCCCACCGACTTCACCGTCCGCGACGGCAAGGTTGCCGATATTCAGGACGTTGTGGAAGGCAAAATCCCGGTGACGGTCGACAAGCAGAAGGGTGTTGACTTCAAGTTCTCGTCGGAAGACCTGACCTTGCAGATCAATAAGCTTTCGGAGCGCGTCATCAAGCCGGCGATGCTCCAGCTTGCCAACCAGGTCGATGTCGACATGTTTGCGTTGTACAGCGAGATTCCGAAGCACGTCATCATTCCCTCCGGCGGCATCAACTCGTTCGCCGACTTCGCCCTTGCTCCGGAACTCATGGACACCTGCGCCATTCCGCAGGATATGCGGTCTGCCGTTTTGCAGCCGTCCGACTACTGGGCGCTGCTCGGTTCGCAAACCGCATTGTTCACGAACGACATCGTGCGTCCCGCCTATCGCAATGCCTCTCTCGGCATGATCGGCGGCGTCGATACGTACATGAGCCAGAACGTTCCGACGCATACGACCGGAGCCCGTACCGGCACCGATCTTGTCGACCAGGCTCTTGTCGACGGAACCCACACCTGGGCGACCTACAAGGACGCCACGACCGTCACGTTGCATATCGACGGCGCGGCATCGAACGCGGCCGGGTATTGGAAGAAAGGCGACGTGTTTGAAATCGCCGATGTCTGGGATGTCAACCCGGTCACCAAGGCCCGGCTCGCTCACGAAAAGCAGTTCGTCGTCATGGCGGACGCGACCTCGGCGAGTTCCGAGGGCGATGTGACGATCTGGCCGCCGCTTATCATGAGCGGCGCTCAGCAGACCGTCGATGTCGATTCCGGCACCGAGGTCAACGACAACGTAGTCACCTACGTTGGCACGGCGTCGACCAACTTCAGACAGAACCTGTTCTTCCACAAGAATGCGTTTGCTCTGACGATGGTGCCGATGGTGTCACCGCCTGGGGCGATGGACGTGGGCCGCCGGACGTACAAGGGGATCAGCGTTCGCGTCATCCCCTACTCCGACGGCACCAACGACGACTCCAACTGGCGTCTCGACATTCTCTACGGCGTCGATGTCGTCGATTCGAGGCTCGCGGTGCGGGCATCGCTGATGGATACCGTCTCGTAACCGGCCATTCCAACAAGGAGAACGACAATGGCACTTCGGCAACTCTCCGATGGTGGCCCGGACGGTACCCGTCTCGGCCAGTCGGCGGCAGACCTGATCAGTTTCTACGACGTAACCACGCCGGTCGATCAGCCGGCGGCGGTGACGACCGTGGATACGACCACGATCACGACTGTCGACACCACGACGATTACCACGGTCGATACGACCACGATCACGACGGTGGATTCGACCGCGATCACGACGGTGGACACGACCATCGCAACCACCGGCCTGACGGCGGAAGCGACACTCGCTCCAATCCTCGAAGCGCAGGCCATCGCGATCAATCGCTTGATCGTGGATGCCCAGTTGAGTGCGGAAACCGTCAACAAGCTGGTCACCGACGCGCAACTGAGCGCCGAGACGACCAACAAGCTGGTGGCGGATTCGCGGTCCAATGCACTCGCGAACAACCGTACGCTGACCGACTCACGGGCCGCTGCCGTGGCGGTCAATGCGGTGATCTCCAGGCTTCAGGAACTCGGCCTGATCGCCTGATCGAACGAAGACTCCCCCGGCCGCTTCCCGGCGGCCGGGTTTTCCTCTTTTGCCAACGACAAAGGCGAACATGCCCGCTTATCGCTCGGTCAACTATGAGAAGCCCGGACAGTCGGTGTTCATCGCCACCCCCGCTTATGAAAGCGTCAAGGCCGGCTATGCGCTCAGTCTCGCAAAGACAGTCGAGGAACTGACTCGCAGAGGCATTCCCAGAACCATCAATCTCCTGTTCGGGAATTGCCACGTCGATGACGGCCGCAACGAACTGGTGCGCGATTTTCTCGACAACACCCGATGCACCGATCTGGTGTTCATCGACGCCGATGTGATGTGGGAACCGGAGATGTTCCTGCGGCTCATTCATCACG
>JAUYMQ010000651.1 GCA_030698575.1 Deltaproteobacteria bacterium | reverse complement strand
GGTGATGACCGCCGCCGCGTGATAGATGGGGGCGACTATCAGTGATCGATCGCCTGTCTCGACGCGAAATTCGAGCGCCACCTGCATCACGTTCGTCATGAGATTTCGGTGGGTGATCATGGCCCCCTTGGGCCGGCCGGTCGTTCCGCTCGTGTACATTTGCCAGATGAGGTCGTTCTCGTCGATCAACGCGCCCGGCTCCGCCGGCGATGAAGATGCGATCCACTCCTCGTACTCGCGGTAACCCTGGTGCGAGCCGCCAATGGTGATGTAGTGCTTGATGTTGGGGAGCAGGTGCTTGATCCCGGCGATTGTCGGCACGAAATCGTCCTGAACGATGAGCGCCACCGCCTCGCTGTTATTAATGATGAACTCGAGCTCCGCCGCGGTCAGCCGGTAGTTCAGCGGCGTTGTGACCGATCCGAGTTTGCCGTTTGCGAAATAGAGTTCGACGAACTGGTTGCAGTTCTGCGAGAGCACCGCCACGCGGTCTCCCTTATTGACGCCCATCTCGCGGAGCGCGTTGGCGGCGCGGTTCACGCGGTCGCCCATCTGCGCGTAGGTGGTTTCCTTGCCTGCGAAGGTCATCGCCACCGCGTTCGGGCGAAGGGTGCACTGGCGCCTGAGGATGTCCGCGATGATCATGGGGGGCTCCTTGTTTTGGGGTACCCGGTGGGGGACACCCTTCTCGACTCTTATAGTTGAAGCGGGGCCGCTTGATCAAGCCTCCGGCACCTTGCACCGTGCGAGGGCCAGCCGGTATAAGAGACCCGTCCCGGTGGATGGGGCCGGGAATCAAAGGAGAAGATCGATGGCGGGACGTCTTGCAGAGCTGGATCTTTCGCTGGAGGTGAGCGAGGAGGAGTACGACGAAGCCTATGGTCGCACGCAGCTCGATTTGCTCGTTCTCCAGCAAGAGCTCCGCGAGGCCCGGAGGGCGGTGGTCATCGCTTTCGAGGGCTGGGACGCGGCGGGTAAGGGAGGCGCCATCAAGCGGCTGGTGAACCATCTCGATCCCCGCGGCTACCAGGTCTATACGATCGGCGCTCCCACGCAGGAGGAGCTGGATCACCATTTTCTCTGGCGGTTCTGGATCCGCCTTCCGCGGGCCGGCCAGATCGGTATCTTCGACCGCTCCTGGTACGGGCGCGTGCTGGCCGAGCGCGTGAAGCGACTGACGCCCAAGGCGCGCTGGAAGGCCGCCTACGACGAGATCAACGCGTTTGAAAAGAACCTGATGAACGAGGGCACCATCATTCTCAAGTTCTGGCTGCACATCAGCAAGGCCGAGCAGCTTCGCCGGTTCCGGGCACGGGAGCGCAGCCCGTACAAGCGCTGGAAGATCGGGCCGGAGGACTGGGAGAACCGCCGCGCATGGGACGCCTATCTGAAAGCGGCGGAGGAGATGTTCGAGAAGACCGGCACCGCGCGCGCCCCCTGGCGGCTGATCGAGGCGGAGCACAAGTCTTACGGCCGGCTGAAGGTGCTTCGCGAAACCGTCGGACATCTCAGCAAGTCGCTCGGGACCTCCCGCAAGAAGCGCAAGCGGTGAGCCTCCCCGCCTACCGCCGAGCGTCGCTACCCCCCTTTCCGGGATGGAAGGCCATGCTGGGGCCGGGCATCGTCTGGGCCGCCCTGGCCCAGGGGACCGGCGAGCTGATCTTCTGGCCCGCTTTCACCGCCAAGTACGGCGAGTGGTTTATCTGGCTCATCATTCCCGCGAGCCTGATGCAGTTCGGCGCGTCGGTGGAGATCGGGCGCTACACCGTGCTCACCGGCGAGACGCTCTTCACCGGTTTCACGCGGCTGCGCCCGCTCGCCTCCGGCCTTCTCTGGGCAGGCATGGTCGCGGCCACGCTCTGGTTCGGCGCCTTCGCCAGCGCCGGCGGCACGGCGCTGGCCACGCTGACCGACTTCCCGCCGGGCTGGAGCGATCGCGCCCGCTCGATCTTCTGGGCCGAGGCCACCGTCGCCGTTTTCTTCGTGATTCTCGTGAGCAGCCGCTACGTCTACGGTTTCATCGAGCGCTTCATGATGGCCGTCGCGGCCGTGAGCCTCATCGGCGTGACTGTGGCGGTCATGCATCCCGATGTCCTCGCTGAAGGGGGCGCTTTCTGGCGCGCCGTGGCGACGCCGCATTTCGGCTTTCCTCCGGAATGGGATCCCGCCGACATGGAAAATCTTCTCACGAGCCTGGTCTACGTCGGCCTCGGCGGCTTCTACACCTTCATGTACGCCTACTGGCTGCGCGAGAAGGGCGCGGGGATGGCGGGTCGGATGGGGCGGCTGACGGGGCTGC
The DNA here is from genome assembly GCA_030698575.1 of Deltaproteobacteria bacterium. Classification (GTDB taxonomy): domain Bacteria; phylum JAUYMQ01; class JAUYMQ01; order JAUYMQ01; family JAUYMQ01; genus JAUYMQ01. Next base: position 3,828 of record JAUYMQ010000651.1, on the reverse strand, counting down.
GGGGGGAGGGGGAAGACGTCGCGCTGTCGGGCTACCTCTTCGACGACTCGCCCGAGAACCGCCGGGCGCACGGCCTGTGGCTCCGCTACGTGAAGCGGGAGAACGCGGTCGGCCTGGCGATCAACCTCGTCACCGTGCTCCTCATGTGCTGGCTCGCATACGCGCTGCTGCACCCCGAGGGGCTCGTGCCAAAGGACTGGGATCTCGCGGTCGTGCAGTCGCGCTTCTTCGAGGTGAGCTGGGGCCGGGTCGGCAAGATGCTCTTTCTGGTCGTTGCAGCGGCCTTCCTGATGGACACCTGGGTGGGGGTCACGGACGGCTTCGCGCACATGCACGCCGACTGGACCTGCGCGAACATCGCGTGGGCGCGCCGACTTAGTCTGCGCAAGGTGTACCTCGGCTGGGTCGTCTTGATTACGATTGGCTCGGCGGCGACGATACCGCTGGCACCGCCGGGACCGCTCATCGCGCTGGGGGGGACGATCAATTTCTTCTCGATGGCGGTTTACATCCCGGTGCTCGTCGTATTGAACCACGTCTACCTGGCCCGGCGCCTGCCGGCCTGGACCCGCCCGTCGAATTTCTGGTTTTCCTATCTCGGCCTGACCTGGCTGTTCTACCTGGGTGTCTCGATCGGCTACATTATCCTGCGTTTTGGCTGAACGGATTCAACGAAAACCCGGATGCACGGGCCATGCAGGAGAGGTCCTTTCACCGGTGACGACATCCTCCAATCGCCGTGGCGCGGCCCTCCTTCTCCTCATCCTGGTGGTCGTCGCCTGCGGGCGCGGGGCGCCTGACGGGCCTCCCGCCGGCAAGGCGCGCCTCTCGCTGCTTGCGGTGGGGGACACGGGCGAGAGCAGCCACGGGGTCTGGAAGGGGGCCCGGCAGGGTCTCGTGGCCGAGGCGCTGGCGTCCGAGGCCGGCCGCCGGCCCATCGACGCCCTCGTTCTCCTCGGCGACAACTTCTACGAGAGCGGGCTGCGGGCCGATGAAATCGTGACGCGTCTCCGGCAGAACATCGTCGCCCCCTACTGCCGCTTCGTCGAGCTGGCCGGTCCGGCTTCGGCCAAGGTGGCCAGCGCATGCCAACACCCCGCGTCCGATCGCCATCCGGTGCCGATTTTCGCCGTTCTTGGAAATCACGATCACTACACGCCCGGGAGCGCGAAACTGCAGCGGGAAACCGTCCCGCTGTTCATCTCCAACTGGCACATGCCTGCCAGCGTCGCCGGCGCCTACGAACTGGGACAGGGCGTGAGCCTCATCCGGCTCGGCCTGGTCGCGGGCAGCGGATCGCGGGTGCAGGCGATCGGACAGGAGGACAGCGGGCGGCGCTTCGGGCGCAAGTCGCTGGGTTTCGCGCGGGTGGATCTTGTTGAGGAGGGAGACGCGCAGCGGCTCGTCGGATCGCTCTATGCGGTGAGCGGCCTTCCGGCGCCGGAGGAGCAGGCGCCGCATCTCGTTGCACGGTGGTCGGTCGATCGGGAAGGCCGGGTGAGGAACGAAGCAACGGCGCTGCCCGTCAAGGCCGCCCAACCTACCGTGCCGGCGCAACGATGAGGATCGATCGTGTCTCGTAAGGCATCTTCGCCCTGACCTCGAAATTCAGCCCGGACGCCGCCGTCAGCTCCGCCAGCTTGTCGGATTTCAGGACCACGACCTTGCCGCCCGAGGCGAAGAACTTCCTGATATCGTCCACCGTTTTCAGCGCCACGATCCGCTGCCCGCTGTAGTAGGCCAGGCCGCCCACCATTGGGTCGCTGCGAAGCAGGCCTATGGGCTCGCCCTCGCCAGCCATCTCTGCAGCGCGAAGCGCGGGCGACCGAACCGATTTGTGCTCGTTCACCGCGGGAAAGATCACTGTGAAGGAGAACAGAAGGGCCAGGTACGCGCCCGCGATGAGCACGCCGAGCGACCATCGCGGCGTTCGACCGCTGCGGCGGACTGAGACCCACAGGGTTGCAGAGATCGCGACGATGACGAGAAGGGCGAGGCCGATCCCCGGCGGGAAGGCGACGCCCTCCACGGGTTCTAGGGCAAGGAACACGACGGCCCCGACTGTGGCGAGAACCGCCAGCAGCGCGGCGTAGCCGCTGAGCCATCGCGGCGGGCGGGGGGCGATGCTGAGCGCCCGGTCGAGCGTGTCGCCCGAGAGCAGCGCCAGCGCCGGGAATGCCGGGATCATGTATAGCTCCCGCTTGCCGCTCGAGATCGAGAAGAAAAGCACCGTCACGCCGACCCAGGACAGCAGGAAGCGCCAGGCCGGTCGCGCTGCCTGGTGGCCAGCCTGGGCAAAGACGTCGCGGCGGGCGGTTCGCCAGATGAGAGGCGCGAGGAGCGTCCAGGGAAGGAAGATGAGCGGAAGCTCGTAGGCGAAATAGTAGAAGGGGCGCGGGTGCGAGGACCCCTCGAAAAATCGTGAGAGGAGGTTCTCGACGACGGCCTCGCCGAAGAAGCCCGGCGGCGCGAGAAGGAGGGCCGCCGTGATCCAGGCGAGGCCGGGACCCAGCGAGAGCAGGAAGGCCCATGCCGGGAAGAGCTTGCGCAACTCGGGCGTGCGCCGCTCCCAGGCGAGCGTCGCCACGATGACGAGCGACGGTATGAGAAAGCCGACCGGGCCTTTTGTCAGGATCGCCAGGCCCATCGCAGCGTGCATGAGGGCGACGCGGCGCCGGCGATCTTTTTCCTGCAGATCGGCTCTGGACGTTATCGACCAGAACAGGGCCAGCGCCACGAGCTCGAAGAGCGCGAGCAGAATGTCGATCTGCGCACGCCGGGCGAGGTGCGCGAAGTAGGGGGTGGTCAGCAGCACGGCGCCCGCAAGGAGCGCCGCCTCGGTCCCGAAGAGTCGCAACCCCAGGCGCATCGTCAGCCAGAGGACGGCTATTCCCGCCATCGCCGAGGGGAGCCGCGCGGCGAACTCCGTCACGCGATCGCCCGGCGCTCCCGCCAGCGCGGCGAGCCAGTAGTAGAGCGGGGGCTTCTGGGTGTAGGTCTCGTCGTTCAGACGGAGCAGCACGAGCCCGCCGGGTCCGTGCCGCATCGAGCGCATTTCTTCGGCCACGGCCGCGTAGCGCGGCTCGTCCGGCGCCCAGAGATCGAGCCTGCCGAGTCCGGTGAGGAACAAGGCCGCGGCGCAAAGAACCATGGCGGCGCGAAACGCCCTTTCGGCCGGGCGCCTCTGGGGCGCGCGTACTGGCTCGCTCACGATGCGCTATCCATGGAAAGATGGGGGGGTAGGCAGCAGGGCGGGAGTATAGAGAACCCCGTGGGCAAAGCGCCATCGGCCGCCGTTCACGTGCGGCCTTGAAATCCGGCCCGTGCGGGGTATGCTACCCCCTCGTCGGGGCGCGTAACTCAGCGGAAGAGTGCCATCCTCACACGGTGGAAGTCGCTGGTTCGAACCCAGCCGCGCCCACCATTTTTTTCTGGCCCAGTAGCTCAGTTGGATAGAGCGGCAGCCTCCGGAGCTGTAGGTCGCAGGTTCGAATCCTGCCTGGGTCACCAGTTTTCGATCTGTCCCATCAAAGAAGCCCCCGGGATCGCGCCGGGGGCTTTTTGCTTGCACGAGTCCGTCGCACGTCGAATCTCTGGAGAATCCGCTCTCTGCTTTCAAACCATGGTTGGATATTGAATTTGTGCCTGGCTCGTGACTCAGGCGCTTCGAGCTCGCACGACGAGATCGATATCGCAGTCTAGAACCTGAAGAAGCGAAAGGAGCTGGCCAACAGACTTGCGATAATTAGTCTGATCCAGCAGCCGGTAGAACTGCGCTGCCGATGTACCTAGCCGCCGAATAATCTCTCGCTTCGAAAGTGGGCTCGC
>JAUYMQ010000649.1 GCA_030698575.1 Deltaproteobacteria bacterium | reverse complement strand
CGTGATGCTGTGGAAGGTCGCATTGCGCGAGCGACATTCTTTGGCGTGGATTTCGCAAGCGGGGTCGATCTCACGACTGTTCTCTGTCCACGATGCGACGCGCCGAACATATGGACCAGAGGCAGCGACCCTCCAAAATGTTGCCGAGACTGCGGCCTCGAATTCCGTTTTCGTCCCGCCACCCCCTCCCGCGACCGGGGGGCGTGATGGCAGACGATGAACTGATCGCGTTCGCGAAGGAATTCCGGGACGGCATTCTCGACGGCAACCCGCCGTGGATGATGTGCGCCGCCGTGTGCTGGCCGCTCGCTGGCTTGCTCCGGTTCCACGGCATCGAGTGCGAGTGCATCGAAAGCGACCTCGGCGAGTTCAATCACATCTGGATTTGTCTCGCCGATGGCCGCGCCCTCGATCCGACCGGCGATCAATTCAACGACTACGGCTTCACACCCATGCCGCCAGTCTATCTTGGCGAACCGCTGCCCATGCACCCCACCCCGGAGTCGGGCTGATGGCGGGGCGGCCCTACACGCCTGCGAGTCTGGCAGACGAATGGGGCTGCTCGGAGCGCACGTTGAGAAAGCGTGCGAGAGAACTTGGCGCGTGCTGCATTCTCGGCAAGACTATGCTGATCTTCGATGAACACGTAGACATCCTGCGCCCACTAATGAAGTCACATAAGTTGGCGAGAGCGAGACCCCGCAAGAACGTAGTCTACTTCTTGCGCTGTGGCGATTTCATCAAGATCGGCTGGAGCAAGGAATTTGGCCGAAGAATTAAAGCGCTAAGCACAAGCTCACCATACGATATTGAACTTATCACGACAATCGACGGATCACCAAAGCTGGAGCGAGAACTTCACAAACGCTTCTCATCTCATCATCACAGGAACGAGTGGTTCCGCCTTGAAGGCGAGTTGGCCTACTACATCGCGGGGCTGGCGAAATGAGCCGGACGCCCGCCAAGGTCACGCAGGCCGACATCGCCCGTGCCATCCGCGCCATAGCACAAACCGGCGCGAAGCTGGCAGTGGAGATCGCGCCTGACGGAACGATCCGCTTGGTCCCGGTGGATAGCGGTAACAATGAGCCGACGCCCGTTGCCGTCCGCGAGGAGATACGCCTTTGATCGACGCCATGCCCCGCAAGCTCCCGCCATTCGTCTGCCGCGAGCGAACCAGGCATGGCGCAACGACCTACTATTTCCGACGCGGTAAGGCCCGGCGTATTCGGCTTCCGGTATTGGGCAGCGGCGACTTCGATGAAGCATACCAGGCCGCACTGTCAGGCGTGTCGGCGACGACCCGCAAACCCAAGATCGGGGTGAACAGCCTCGAATGGCTGATCGCCCAATATCGTCAATCGGCCGCCTACGCGACCCTCGCCACAGCTACCCGTCGTCAGCGCGACAACATCTTCCTGCACATCATCGAACGAAGCGGGCGGGCATCCTACCGCGCCGTGACGGCGACGGTCGTTGACCAAGGGGCAAACGACCGCAAGGCAACGCCAGCGCAAGCCCGGAACTTTCTGGACGCCCTGCGCGGGCTGTTCCGGTGGGCCAAAGCGAGCGAGCTGGTCGAGATTGACCCGACCGAAAGCGTCAAGAATCCCAAACGCTGCAAGGGACCGGGTTTCAAGGTGTGGACGGATGCCGACGTAGCCGCCTATGAGTGTCGCTGGGCGGCTGGCACGAAAGAGCGGGTGTGGCTGCACGTCCTGCTTTACACGGGCCTGCGACGCGGCGATGCCGTCAGGATCGGCCGGCAACACGTCAAGGACGGGATTGCGACCATTCGGCAGGAAAAGACTGGGACGGAAGTCAACATTCCGATGCCGGCGGAACTTGAGGCCACGCTGAGCACCGGGCCAACCGGCGACCTGGCATGGATATGCGGGACACGGGGAGAGCCGTTGAAGAAGGAGAGTTTCGGCAACGTGTTCAAGCGCGCTTGTGTAGCGGCCGGGCTGACGGACAAGTCGGCGCACGGCGTGCGAAAGAACCGGGCCACAACGGCGGCAGAGGCGGGATTGAGTGTCGCCGAACTGGAATCGCTGTTCGGCTGGCAGGGCGGGACTATGGCTTCGCACTATACCAGATCGGCGAACCGGAAGCGGCTCGCGGTGCAGGGCGCGGAAAAAATCAGGAACGCCCAAAGCCCGCACCTTTCTGCCGGTGCGGGAACTGACACAGAATTGGTAGCAAAAACAGCACCATAGAAATACGGTGGTGCGGTCGAGAAGTGTGGCACTGACTCAAGTGGCAGAGTGACTTAGCGTGCGGTGCGGGCAAATTTCGGCGCGATGACGGCCTTTGATATCATTGACAGAATTTCGGTGCGCCCCGCACCTCACCGTTCGGACAGGAGGCAGGGATGACGATGGTCGAAAAAATCGCGCGGGCGATCTACGACTTTCCTGAAACACCGTGGGAGGAAATGCGGGAGCCGGTGCGGAACGAGTTTCGCCAGCGCGCCCGCGCGGCTCTGGAGGCAATGCGGGAGCCGACCGACGCGATGCGCAACCGCTACTATGAGCTGAGCTTCAAGACGGACACTTTCAATGACGGGACATGGGAGCGATCCATCGACGCCGCGCTTACCGACAGCGGAGAGACGGGATGAGCAAGCCGAGTCGGTCAGCCGAACGCATTGCGACGATCAAACGGCTCTTTCGGTGGTGGGACATAGACAAGTTCGGCCCGGTGCATCGCGTACCAGTACCGCAGCGCGTGTCAGGGTTCGTGCCATCAGATGCCGAATGTGTGGAACCCACCGACATCGATGACTGTACTATCACGTATCGGTATGAAACAGGATGGCGCAACGGACGCCGAATGCAGCGCGTTGTCGCCGAAGGCTACACAGTTCTAGAAGAGCCGTTGTGACCAGCCCCCTTGGGCTTGGCTTGGGGAATTGGGTCGGGAAGGGATTGGGGTGGTGGTGAGAGGTTGGAGATGAAGCGGAACGCTTGGAGCAAGACTTTCGAATTCCACTGGGAAAAACAGTCAGGCCGGTGTTTCTATTGCGACGTTGCGATGCTGCGGGAACAACCCGAAGGTCAACGTTCATTGTCAGGACGCATCGCCACGCGCGATCACAAGTGGCCGCTTTCTCGCGGCGGCCGTCATCACGGCAATATCGTACTCGCTTGCGGTAGCTGTAACCAGAAAAAAGGCGACATGACTGCAAGCGAATTCATTGCAACGTGCGCGAAGTGGTTGGCGGTAAAGCGTCATAGTGACCATCGTAGTCGGTTTGTCGTAAACAAACCAACATCACCGTTCGTCACCGCCCGTAGATCAGAGGATGCGGGCCACACACACGAAAGCCCGGCCCCCGTTCGAAGGGCCGGGCCAGTTACCACAAAGTTACGGACAGGATTCATGGGCCTTGCGCGGCCAACGACAGTCTCCGGATCGCAGTTCAGATGTGACGCCGCCGGATGGCGGTGCCCCTTCCGGTGGAAGCTAGAAAACTACGCCGGCCTCGTCACGATGGTAAACCAGCCGTCGCTGTTGCGGCGCTTGTAGATTTGCGGCACGACTTCCGGCGCGGCCTCCGTCGCCTGCCAGTTCTTGCCGGCGGCGACAAGGCAGAGCATCGGCCCGGACGAAATCAACATCGACCATGTGCCGGTTTCCATGTTGGCGGTGAACGTGACCGGAGCCGGACCGACCGTCGCCGAAACCACCGGAGCCTCGCCGTAATCGTCGGCGAGCTTCGTCAACCAGGTATCGGCGGGGAAGCACGCACCTTGAGCATTGGCCGGGCGGCTGCATAGCGCCAGCGCGCCGAGCGCGACGATGACGGCCGCGCCGATCGTCGTCATGATGGTGGCCCGGCCGATCATGGCCGCACCGGGAAGTTGGTCGGCCGTTCCAGAATGCCCAACCGCCTGGAATGGTCCCCAAGCCTTCCGTCCTGTTCCTGGTTCACCCGGTCGGTGAGATTGATCCGACCGTCGAGCCGCTCGATGTGCCGGTTAAGACTGGACACACTATTAACGACAGCTGCGGTCGATGCCTTGATGTCATTGAATGCCTGCACGGAGAGAAAGCCGGCTACGGTAAGCGCTACGGGCATGACGTAGCGGCCAGCGATTTTCGCCCATGAGT
>JAUYMQ010000639.1 GCA_030698575.1 Deltaproteobacteria bacterium | reverse complement strand
TCGACGCGGCCGCGCTTCTCGATCACTGCGGCGGGCTGCTCGCCCGCTACAAGACTCCCCGTTCGATCCGCTTCGTGGAGAGCCTTCCGCGCACGGCCCTTGGAAAGCTCCGCCGCCGCGCCGCCGCCCGGCTGCTCGAGTCGCTTTTCATTCGCATTCGTTCCGGGCGAGGCCCCGGGTCCCTTCCATAAGACTTCCCTTTTTGGACCAGGCGCCGTCCCCGAGGGGATCCCTCGAAGCCGGTTCTCGATGATTCCCGTCCGGGAGCGGCTCCCGCCTTCGGGAAGCTTGTCGCCCGTCCGGGCATCGCTTCTCCCAGACCGGATCGCTCAATCCTTGCCGGGGTTTTGCGTCAGCATGGCATCGAAGACAAGGGTCAACGCGTAGTCGAGCGCCTCTTCACGGCTCAGATCGTCGGTCCCGAGCCCCCAGTCCCGGAGGGCGCCGAGAATGGAGCGGAGCATGAACTGGGCGAGCGGGCCCGCGGGGACGTCCCGCCTGATCTCGCCTCGGAACTGGCCGAGCTCAACAAGCGGTTCGAGCAGTTTGTGGGGCGCCTGCACGGGGAAGCGCTCGTAGCTGGTATCCATCTCGAGGATCGCCAGCCCGGTCAGCCTGCGGCTCCAGGGCTTGCCCCGGATCGTGGCGTCGAGAATCTCGTTTATGGCCTCGCGGAAGGATTTACGCGTGAGGATATCGGGAAGCACCTCGCGTATCAGCTGCAGTCGCCGCGCCCCGTACTCGAGCAGCAGGTCCTCTTTTCGCTCGAAGTGCAGATAGAAGGTCCCCTTCGAGACGCCGGCCGCGGTCGCGATGGCGTCGACCGTGGTCTTCTCGAACCCCTTCTTGAGGAAAAGCTGGTTGGCGGCGACCCGGATGCGCTCGCGGGTGCGCTTTCCCCGCGCGCTCTTGCCCGCGCTGCCCGGGCCCGCCCGAGCCCGCTTTTCCGAAGTCTTCAAGGCCATTTATAGACTCTAGTCTAGCGGGATAAAGTGCTACTTCATAGAAAAATATGCGAATTTGTCATGAATCTCGGTTCGTAATATTGACAGCGGTCATATTGCCCGTCATCATGCCAACTCGAATATTTTCCTCCCCCTGGAGGCCAATGTCGGATTCTTCTACTGCCATTGTTTTTCCCGGTCAAGGTGCCCAACGGCACGGTATGGGGCGGGACTTCCACGACTCCTGTCCAATCGCACGGATGGTCTACCAGGAAGCCTCGGAGGCCCTGGGCATCGACATGGCGGCGCTGTGCTTCGAAGGGGACGATCGGCTGATGCTCACCGAGTACGCCCAGCCGGCCATCCTGACGACGGAGATCGCCATGCTGCGCGCCCTGCAGGAGGAATTCGGACTGGAGGCTTCCTGCTACGGGGGGCACAGCCTCGGCGAGTACGCGGCGCTGGTGGCGGCCGGCGCGCTCGGAATGAAGGAAGCGGTCCGAATGGTGAAAGAGCGCGGGCGATTGATGCAGGCCGCCGTGCCGGTGGGGCACGGAAGCATGGTGGCCGTGATCAGCGAAAAGCTCGACGCCGGATTGATCGAGGCCGCTCTCGAGGGGCTGCAAGTTGCCCTCGCCAACGACAATTCAATCAGCCAGGTCGTGGTCTCGGGCCCGTCGGACGAGATGGAGGCGGCGCTGGCCAGGGTCGGCGAGGTTGTCGGCACCTCCGGCGCACGTTTCGTGCCGCTCGAAGTCAGCGCGCCTTTCCATTCGCCCTTGATGGCGATCATCGAACCCGCTTTTGAAAAGATCCTGCGCGAAACGGTGACGTGCCTGGACGACGGCGTCGCCGCCATGGTCACCTCGAATTACTCCGGCAGGTTCCATGAATCCGAGCCCGACGCCGTCATCCAGGCACTTACCCGCCAGATAAGCGGCACGGTGCGCTGGCGCGACAACATGGAGCATCTCTCCGAGCATGCCTCGCGTGTGATCGAAGTCGGTCCGGGGCGCCCGCTGCGCGCGTTCTTCAAGACCCTGGACGTGAATGTGCTTTCGATCACGAGTCTGGCATCGGCAAGAAGAGCGCTCGGCGAAGTGGGTGGCCAGTGAGATTTCCCAGCGATCAGTGGGCATTGATATTGGGCGGATCGAGCGGCTTCGGCCTTGCGACGGCCAAGAAGCTGGCCGCCCATGGGCTCGGCATCGTCATCGTTCATCGGGACCGGCGGGGGGCCATGAAGCGCATCACGCCGGAATTCGAAAGCATCCGCGCCACAGGCGTGCCGCTCGTAACATTCAACACCAACGCTCTCGCGGCGGAGTCCCGCGCCGGGGTCATTGCCTCGATAAAAGAAACGTTCGGAGAGGCGGGACGGATCAGGCTCCTGCTTCACTCCATCGCATTCGGCAACCTGAAACCCCTGGTGCAGCCACTCGACAACACCGACCGCCAGGTCCTGCTCGAACGACTGGCCGGAGAGCTGGGCGTCGACGCCGCCACCATCGCCGGGACTGTCGAGACCCTGGCCAAAGAGGGTTTTCCCGAGCTGCACGCGCTGGCCCGTCCGGCCGACTACGGATCCGCCACGATCGACGACGAAGATCTGGCGACCACGATCTACAACATGGGAACCAGCGTGCTGAGCTGGGTTAAGGACCTTCTTTCGGCGGGACTTTTCGCCGCGGACAGCCGGGTGCTCGGACTGACAAGCGAGGGAAATGAGATCGCCTGGAGGGGCTACGCGGCCGTCGCCGCGGCCAAGGTCGCCATGGAATCCCTCTCGCGATCCATGGCGCTTGAACTGGCGCCCTACGGCGTCCGCTCCAATATCATCCAGGCGGGGATCACCGAAACGCCCGCCTCTTCGCTCATTCCTGGGATCGATGGAATGAAGGCGCAGGCCAGGCTTCGCAACCCGTTCGGTCGCCTGACCCGAACCGAGGACGTCGCGAACTTCATCTTCCTCATGTGCACGGACGAGGCGGCATGGGTCAATGGATCGATCCTGCGGGTCGACGGGGGTGAGCACATTTCCGGGGGAGGCCGGTAGATGCTGTATCTCCATGGCATCGGGCATTTTCATCCAGAGAACGAGATCACGAACGAGTTCCTCGGTGAACTCGACATCGGCACGAGCGACGACTGGATCATGGAACGAACCGGAATCCGCAGCCGGCGCACGGTGCTTTCGCTCGATTACATTCGCGAGAAGAGAAACCAGGACGTTCGTGCCGCGGCCGAGGCCGCCGCCTACACGAACGCGGAATTGGGCCGGCGGGCCGGGGAGATGGCCATCGCCAGGGCCGGCATCGATCCTTCGGAAGTAGGGCTCGTCATCGGCGGGGGGTGCGCGCCCGATCGCGTGACGCCGGCCGAGGGCTGCGATGTGGCCGCGGCACTGGACATTGACGCGCCGGCCTTCGATCTCCGCTCGGCATGTACGAGCTTCACGGCCGCGGTCCATCTTCTCTCTCAGATGCGACCCGATAGAGTGCCGCCCTACGTCCTCATCGTGCAGATGGAGTCCTTGACGCGCGTCATCGACTACAACGATCGCCGCTCCGCCGTTCTCTTCGGCGACGGCGCCGCCGCGGCCGTGGTGTCGGCCTCGGTGCCGGGCCGGGCGACCTTCCTGCACTGCACACTCGGGTCGAGCCCCAGGGGGCACGCCAAGGTCGTCATCCCCTGGGCGGGGCACTTCGACCAGGAGGGCGCTACGGTGCAGTCCTTTGCCATCAAGCGAACGGTCAACGAGCTCCGCGCAATCAGGAAGGAATTCGACGGCGAGGCTGGCGGGCGCATGTACTTCATCGGGCACCAGGCGAACCGCCTCATGCTCGAGAGCGTCTGCCGGCAGTGCGACATTCCAGACGAGCTCCACCTCTCGAATGTCGCCGATTTTGGGAATACCGGAACGGCGGGCGCGCCGGCCGTTCTGAGCGATCACTGGCAGGCCTTCGAGGCCGGAGACCAGGTGACGATGGTGGGCGTCGGCGCCGGGCTCACGTGGGCGAGCGCCAACCTGCGATTCGAGATCTGACTGATGATCCCCTACGAAGAATTCCGTCGTCGCTCGTCATTCACGGGTGAGGAGCTGATGGCCTTCGCGAAAGGCACGCTCTTCAACGATGGACCCGAGGGCTTCGCCTGCCGGCTCCCGCTGCCTCCGATGCTGATGCTGGACCGGATCTTGGAGATAAAGGGTGAAGGGCCTCGCGGGCGCATTGTCGCCGAACGGGACAATCATCCCGACGACATCTTCTTTCGTTGCCATTTCAAGGATGACCCCGTGCAGCCCGGCTGCCTCAGTGTCGATGCGGTGTGGCAGATGATCGGTTTCTTCTGTGCCTGGAGCGGAGGTATCGGCGCGGGGCGCGCGCTCGGCTGCAAGGAAGTGTTCTTCGAGAGCGAAGTCCGCCCGTCGGACAGCGTCATTCTCTACGAGGTTACGGTTCGGCGCTTCACGATCCTCGAACGTTCGGGCGCGGCCATGGCGATCGGAAACGGAGACGTGTTCGCCGACGGCCGGCACGTCTGCAGCGTGAAGGACGCCAAGGTGGGAATCTTCAAGGACATCGTGTGGACGGGCGAGCCCGCGCCCGAACGGGGCGCGGGCCGCGGATCCGCGCAGGAGGGGTAGCCACCCGTGTCGAACGCGGCCGGGAGCAAGGAGCAAGAGGTGGCGCTGGTGACCGGCGGCGGCACGGGCATCGGAGCCGCTTGCTGCCGGGCGCTCGCCGCCCAGGATATCGTTGTCGCCATCCACTACAACAGTAGCGAGGCGACGGCCAGGGCGCTGGCCGAAGAGCTCCCAGGCGCCTTCCCGGTCCAGGCCAACCTCTCGGAGCCCGGCGAGATCGACGGGCTCGTGGGCGCCTTGCGGGAGCGGACCGATCGCGTGGACATTCTCGTGAACAACGCCGGCGTGAATCGCAACGGCGATACCGCGACCATGAAGCTTGACGACTTCGACGCCGTCGCCTCCATCGGACGCGGCACCTGGTATCTCACGAAGCTGATTCTCCGCAGGTTCATGCTCAGGGCCAACCGCGGGCGCATCATCAACGTCAGCAGTGTCGTCGGCCACACCGGCAATCGAGGTCAGGTTCCCTACACGATGCAGAAAGCGGGAATGGATGCGATGACCAAGTCGCTGGTGCAGGAACTGCGCG
>JAUYMQ010000624.1 GCA_030698575.1 Deltaproteobacteria bacterium | reverse complement strand
TCCTCGAATCCGAATCGCTTCGGGATCTCTATGCTCGGCTTGAAGGCGTACAGGATCTTCAGCGGCCGCGGCTTCTTCCCCTTGCGCTGGGCCAGGACTGAATTGCCCCCGCCGGTTCGCATGAAGAACGGCGCGCGGGGGCCCTTCTTCGCGGCGAGCTTCCCGGGCCATATCGACCGCGGGATCTACTGGCGCTTACTGCTCCGCACGTCCACCGGCACACTGACCGAGCTCTTTCCCGGCGGCGGGTTCCGCGTGCCCCCCGTCTCTTGCAGCACCATGAACTCGTCCCGCGTGCCCACGATCGCGAAGGGCGGGTTGTCCCCCTTCCTCGCCGGCTGGGCGCGGATGCCGCCCTTGACCCAGTTGTTGCGAAGGATGAAGCGGGAGTCGAGCCCCGCGATCACGCTGTCGCGTGCGTCCTGCGCCGTCCGGGTGAGTGCCAGCGCCGTGGCGTAGGGGATCTGGTCTCGAATCACACGCTCGAGGAAGCGCGAGACGGGCTCGGTCTTGAACTCCACGCGGATGTTGAGACCATCGGCCATGACCTCCCCTTCTCAAAAAGTGGCGGGCGAGAGTTGAAGCCCCCCGCTATCGCGTCGGACTCCCTCCGGAAGGAGCCCCCGCCCGCCTTCCCGGGTGATCGGCCCGGGATATCGTCAGGTTGTGTTCAGCCGCTTCGCGAACTCTGCATACGTGTCCAGGACCGGGGCGAGGTCGATCACAAAGGGATCGTGATTGTCGATCTCCTCAATTGTCTGGGCGGGCCCCAGATCCTCGCGACGCACGATCGGGCCCACGTTCGACGTGTACCATTCGCCGCCCTCGTAGAAATTGATCCTCCCGTCGCTTCGCACCGGTAGGCCCTTGTCGATCAGCCGGTAGAAGTAGCTCCTCGAGATGTGCCAGAAGGCCATGAACTCCGGCTTGGTCAAGCTGATCTCGCCCGTGTGGCGCTGCGGCGCGCACTCACCGGGCGCGTACCCTTCCATCCGATCCGGGGCCGGGCCGTTGCGGTTCTCCCAGATCCAAACGAGACAGGGGCGCACGTGGAACCGACCGCCGGGATCTTCGTCGCGCTTGCGCTTGGGCCGCCCTTTTCGGGCTGGCGGCTTCGCTTTACCCACTGTCCCCGTCCCCTCATTCGGAAAGTTCACCGTGTAGATCGGTCGGGTGCTGCGCGCTGACCCGTGCTCGAAAAGACCCAGGGAGAACCTAAACTCTCAATAGTATCAACCACTTACACCGCACCACGTCACACACGCCCGCGTCCCTCCCTCACCGCACGTCGAGCACGACTTCGATGTCCGCGTCCGGCCTGCGCCCGACATCGACGCCCTCGTTCTCGAGCTGCCGGATGCCGTCCTCTTCCTCGAGCTCGAGCTCGAGCAGCTTGGCGTCCAGGTCGGCGAGCTGCTCCCGCTTCTGCGCCGGCGTGAGCGCGAGCGAGATGCCTTTGTACCGTTCGGCCAGCGCGTCTTGGAGTGCGTCTGCGAGCTGCTTGCCGCACAACCACGCGATGAACGCTTCTAACTCCCGCGCCGGGCTGAACATCGGGAGCAGGACGGGCGTGCCGACCATGAAGTTGCCAACCACAGCGGGCTCGTACTGGCGCGCGAGCTTTTGGACGTGCTCTCGCAGTGCAGCCACCGCGCTCGCCTGATCCATGGGCGCGCTCGCAATGACCTGGCGCTCGGCCTTCAACGCCGCGAGCTGGACGCGCAGGCGCTCGATCCGGGCCTTCGGGTTCTCGCCCGTGCCGCCCTCTTTCACGTTTCGACGACGTGCCATCCGCCCACCTCCCTCGACGCGGCCTCGAGCTCCGCGGCCATGTTGTCGATCGCCGCCAGCCGCGCGGCCTCCCGGGACGCCTTGAGCGCCTGAACGTCGGCGTCGAACTGCGCCTTGAGCTCGGCCTCCGTGGGCCGCCTCTCGGCTGCCGGCGCGGATGCCTGGGCTTGCCGCTGGCGAACGCCCTGCATCAGCTCTGCCATCTCCGCGCGCACCGCTCGGTGATGGGCTTCCGACTGTTCGCGTGTTACGTCCATGTAGTCCCTCCTCTCCCGGTGACGACCGGCACGAAGTCGCGATCGCTCGCCGGCGCCGGCTTGTAGGGTGACTCCTCGGCCGGCGGCTTGTCGTGGGCCTCCAGCTTGTTCAGCTTCACGAACTCTTCCGCCGCCGTGGCGATCCTGCTCGCGAGCGTCCATTCCTTCTGCAGCCGGTCCCGCTCTTCGGCCAGGCGGTCCATTTCGAGCTTGCGATCGCGCGCGGTCTCTTCGTTCTTCGCTTGCTGCTTCGCGTCCGGGAACTTGCGCTGCGGGCGGTCCCAATCGCCCTGCGTGTCGCGGTCGGCGCCATCGCGGATGCCGACCGCCTCGGCGTGAAGCCGCCGCGCCTCGCGCCAACGATCGCTCACGTCGAGCAGGACCACGTTGAGACGCTTAGCCTTCTCCCGCAACGCGGTCAGTCGTGCATGCGAATAGGTGCTGATCATCGATCCCCCCTTTGGCGCGGCCACACTCCCCGGCGGGCCTGTTTAAAATGCTGGGTCCAGGCCGCGACGGCGCGCGGATTCGGTTCCTCGCGTAGCGCCGGCCGCCCCATGTAGCTCGAGCGCATCACGCGGCGTCGGCGGCGGCGGGCGCGCAGGTCCTCAGCGGTGCGGGCCGCGCGCATGATCTGGTAGGCCCACGTCGCCGGTCTCACGGTGCCCCCGCTCGTGAGTCTACGCCGGCGCGGTGACGCCTCGCGGATCGCGGTCGGGCTGTAGACCCGTTCTCCTGTAATGCCCGGGCCAGCTTCACCCCTTCATCCGTTAGATCCGCGCCTGCCCAGAGAGACCACGCCCCCGAAACCCAAGTCATGAGTCCGCGCCGCTCTAGTCGCGTCAAAGCGCGCGAGAGGGACGCCCGGGCCGAATTGTATGCGGACCCCCTTTGTGCCTTTGAAAACTTCTGTCCTGTCCAATTTCTCCGTCCGACAGTCTCGCCGTCTCCGGGACACTGCCGAATCCTCGGGCGCCACCAGAATCCGGGATCTCTCCCGTACGGTCCCATCCATCTGAGGTCCGGTTCCCATTGGAACCACCATTCCAGAATCTCGGACTGCAATACGTCCGCCGGCGGCTCACCCAGCGCATGCGGGCGCCAGCGCCCTTCCTCCTCATAGTTCTTGAGCGCCAAGAGAAGGACCGTTTTCTGCAAGGGTGACAGGCCGCGTCCCATATCGGTTAATAGGATCCTATGGTTGCCATCTGGTTAACCGTTAGCAGCTTCTCGCATCCTAGTTGCTCAGTTCTCCCACCCATCCGCCCGGGCCTGCCGATCGAGCTCGGCCGCCTCTTCGGGACTCTCGTCTGTTGCGGATGTGGCGGATGTGGCGGACTCTCGGGCAGGTGTGGGCAGGTAGCGCTCCCAGCTGTCAACGAGATCCTCCCGTCGATAGCCTTTCGGAGTACGATCCCCCACGCGGATGTTGCGTGAACGAATTCCGTACTGTCGGAGGCGGCCGGCCAGCCCCCGCGCGTTCAATGGCTTTCCTCCCTGAATTTCCCCCCAGGGGGCCTCATCGAGGAAGAGGCCCGAGCCGTTGTCTCCCGCGTAAGGTTCCGTCCCGCACAGCCGCTTTAAGAGGGTTTCGGTAGCTAATGCGTCCGCGTCCCCAAAAGCGGTCCGAAGGTCCGCAAGGAGGCGGATCCCCAAGCTGGGTGTACTCTCCTTAGAAAGCGCCACAAGCGCCACAGCCGCCACACGGGCCCGGTCCGGCCAGGTGCCCCCGGCCGCGTCGGCGACGGCAAGCAGCGCCTCCCACACGTCCGCGTCTCGATCCTCGATCCCCTCCGGCATGATCGGCCAGGCCGCCCCTACCTGCTCCAGGACCTCGCAGGCCCAGGCCGTGAGACGTTCGCGCAGGGCCTCCCCCTCAGGGGCGTGAGTGCGGCGCCGAAAGGCCTGAATCGCCTCGCCTGGTGATCGCCGGCGCATCCTCACCGCGACGGATCGGGACAACATGGTATCCGGGATATCCCCAATCCCCGCGACGGCCACGGCGCAGTATGCCGAGATTTCCTCGGTCTCGATGATCTTGCCGCGCACGACGCACCGCCCCGCCACGGCGCCGCGCCGGTGCCCGGCATTGAGCAGGCCCCGGATCTCTTCGTTGTCCTTCGCCTTGGGCCCGAACACGGTGTCTATTTCGTCGAAAAGGATCGTCGGCGGGCCGGCCGCGTCCCCCACCTTGCGAAACAGGTAGGCCGGCGTCACGTTCACGGCCTCCACCGGGTTTGGTACGAGCAGCTCCGACACCTCGAGGGCCCGCGTCTTGCCCGAGGCCGGTTCGGGTGAGAGAAACGCGATCCGCGGGGTGGACTCCCAGGCGCCCATCAGGTGCGTGTGCGCGATCCAGAGAGCGTGTGCGACATGGGCGGCCTCCGACGGGTAGGCAACAAAGCGCCCGACGAACGCGATCACGTCATCGAGCAGGCGCGCCCCGTCCTCGCGCTCGATAGGTGCCGCACTGGCCACCGCGGCTCGAACGTCATCCGCCCCCATGCTCCCCCCTTAGGCTTGCAGCACGTCGTTGAAATCGCCCCGCGGCGGCACGGCGATCGCGGTCGCCCGTCCCTCTGCCCGCAGTCGCGCGGCCAGCTCGCACGCCGCCTCGAGCCCCG
>JAUYMQ010000621.1 GCA_030698575.1 Deltaproteobacteria bacterium | reverse complement strand
CCTGTTTGATCCATGAAAGTCCCGGGCGGCCCGTGCCCCCGCCGCCCGGTCACCGGCTCAATCGTCGTCGTTCTTGTACTTGTCGATCTGATCGTCGATTTTTTCCTTGATGTCCTGATATCGGTCGTCCTCTTCGATTTTCTCCTTGATCTCCTGATACTTCTCGTCTTCCTCGATCTTCTCCCTGAGATCCTCGTATTTTTCTGTCAGCTCCTCGATCTGGTCTTGCTCGTCCTCGTTCTTGTTCTTATCCTGGTCCTTCTTTTTTTTCTCGTTCTTTTCGACCTTCTTGTCGGAGCCGTTCGACGAGTCATCGTGCTTGCAGGCCGCTGAGGGAATGATGAGCATGCAAACGGCCAGCGTGACCAGCAGTAGTCCAGATCGACCCATTCCCCGACCTCCCGCTAAGCGCGCGATCAACATTGAACCGCCGAGCGAATCGTGCCCGCGTCCGGCCCCGTGTCCGGCCGAGGGTAGCACCTTCAGGAGGGGAACATCTCTTGGTGGCCGGGCGCTTCTGCGCAAGGCATGCACGGCGACACTGGCGGCATCCCGGGGCAAGCGGCACCGGGAGAAAACCGGGAAATTTGGCCGACCTTACGCTAGACTGCATCAACGGGGACCGGGAAAACCCATCCGGAAGAGAGCCGAGGCCTATACCAGGGGGAGCGGATGAAATCAAGGACGCCGGCAGGTCTTCTGCGCGTCAGGGCCGAGACGAGGCCCGACGAGCTTGCCCTCCGGATCAAGGAAGGCGAGGGGTGGGAGGAATGGACCTGGTCGCAGTACTGGCGTGAGGCGCAGTCGGCCGCTGTCAGGTTGCGGGAGGAGGGGGTCCGCCCTGGCGATCATGTCCTCATGCTCATTCCGGAAGTCCGCCCCGCGATCGCCCATCTCTTCGGACTCTGGACGCTTGGCGCCGTGCCGATCCAGGTGGGGCTTCCCTACCGGCTGACGGACGTGGCCGCATTCATTCGCCAGCTAGAGGCGACGGCGCGCCACGTCGAGGCGCGCCTCCTCCTCCTTTCCCAGACGCTCGTTCCGGATCCTCCGGAGGTCGAGAGCTTCCGCACGATATTGGTCGGCGAAAAGGGTTTGTCTCCCTATGACGGATCGCGGCTCCACGATCCGGAAGAGGTCGCGGGCCCGGCCTTCATCCAGCTGACCAGCGGCAGCACCGGCCACCCGAAGGGCGTTGTGGTTACGCACGAGCGCTTGATGATCCACATGGCGAGCATGAGCGCGGCGCTTCCGAGCCACTCCGAATCCGTCGGCGCGACCTGGCTCCCCCTCTACCACGACATGGGGCTCCTGGGGGGGCTTCTCTTTCCCTTCTACAACGGCTTCGTCGCCAACATGATGTCGCCGATCGATTTCCTGAACCATCCCTTCGGATGGATCGAGGTGATGGGAGAGTTCCGCGGGACCATCACGGCGGCGTCGCCCTCGGCCTACGCGATGATGGGGCGCCACGCGCGCCGGGCCGTCGAGCAGGGACTGGATCTCAGCGCCTGGGAGTGCGCGATGGTGGGCGCCGAACCCATCCCACCCTCGGTCCTGAGAAAGTTCTCGAATGCTTACGCGCCCTGCGGGTTCCGTTCGGAAGCGTTCTTCCCCGTCTACGGCCTGGCGGAGGCGACGGTTGCCGCGACCTTCCCGACGCTGCTGGATCCGACAGTGTTCGACAGCATCGACCGCAAGATTCTAGAAACCGAGAAACGGGCCGTGCCGGCGAGCGACGGCGCTTCGGCTATCGAGTTCGTCGGCGTGGGGCGAACCATCCCGGGTTCGGAGATCCTGGTCGTCGATGCCGAGGGGCGGCCCCTTCCGGAACGCGAGGTCGGCAGGATCCTGCTGCGCTCCGACAGCCTCATGGAGGGTTACTACGGCGATCCTGATGCCACGAAGGCCGTCGTACGAGACGGCTGGCTCTGGACGGGGGACCTGGGTTACCAGGCGCGCGGGCACTTGTTCGTCACCGGCCGGGAGAAGGAAATCATCATTCGCGGCGGGACCAGCTACATTCCGTCGGTCCTTGAAGCGATCGTGGGAGAGGTGGAAGGTGTGCGCCCGGGATGCGTCGTGGCGGTGGGCGTTTACTCCGAACGCCGGGCCACCGAGAAGATCTACATCGTGGCCGAGACGCGCCTTCCGGAAGAGGAGCGGGCCGCGCTCGCCGAAGCCGCGCGGGAGGCATTGCGCCTGAACGGTGTCGAGGTCAATCAGGTCATTCTGACCGACTCCGGAACCCTGCCGAGGACGACGAGCGGCAAGCTCAGGCGGTTGGGGGTCGCGGAGAAGCTGAAGACCGGAAGATTCGTCGCCGACAACTGATCGGCAGGCCACGCGAGAGGAATGGCGTCGTGATCCGAACGACGGTCGTCGGGAGCTGGCCCATTCCGGCGGAGCATAAGCCGGAGCTGACCGCCTACTACCGTGGAGACGTCGGCGACGAGGCGGCCCGCGGCGTGCTGCAGGCCGCAGCTCGCGCCGCCATGGACGAGCAGATGGCCTGCGGCCTGGATCAGATCATGGGGGGCGAGGTATTCGCCCCCGATTTCGTTCACCACGTCCCGCCCCGTCTCGCGGGTCTCGAGGTCGTCAAGAAGCGCGATCATCGCGCAGGGATCGAGGGGCTCGGGCAGTACCGCATCGTGGGCGATCTTTCGGCGCCCAATGGCACAGGCCACGCGCTGGCCTTCCGGCGTGAACGGGCGATCGAGCCGTGCCTCGGCAAGGCTGCAGTCCCATCCGTCCTGACGATGACGCTCCCCTTCATGGTCGATCCCCGGCTACCCGAGCAGATGGAGAACCTCGCCGAAATCGTCGCCTGGGAGGCGCGCGACATGGCCGAGGCGGGCGCGCGCGAGATCCAGCTCGATGCACCGCTGGAGGCCGTTGCGCTGGTGATGCAAGCGCGCGCAGTCAGCGAGATACTCCCCTGGCTCATCCATCCCTTCAAGGGGATCGAGGGTGTCACTCGAACCGTTCACTTCTGCCTGGGCGACATGGGCCGCCGTCCCGCAACGCAGGAGCAGCATCTGCGCAACCTCGTACCCCTCATCGAGGCGCTCGAGGGCGCCGTCGATCGGGTGCACCTCGAGTGCTCCTACGCGGGGCAGTGGGAGGAGATCGCGCTGCTCGGAAAGATCCCGGGGGCCATTGAATTGATCGCGGGCATTGCCGACGTGAAGGCGCCGCCACAGAGTGAGGAGACGCTCGGCGAGAGGATTCGCGCGCTTCTCCAGGTACTGCCTGCCGAGCGGCTGATCGTCTCGTCCTCCTGCGGATGCGGCCGCATGCCCCGGGACGACGCAAAGCTTCTCATGCGAAATCTGGTACGCGCTGCCCGAGCCGGCTAGCTGCACCCGCTCTCATCCGCCTCCGCAGCAGCCGGGACTCGAATCCTCGCCTTAGGGGCGGCCCTCGGCCGCACCCTCGCCTCGATCCTCGCCGGCCTCTCGATGCTCCGCTTTCTCGTGCCGGAATTCTCCGATCTCGCTGTCCGAGAAGGACGCTGCCTTCGATCGAACCTTGCGGGCGAGCGCCATGGCCAGTTCAATGCCGGCCTCGGTCGATCCGGCCGCGATCGCGGCCTCGATGTGACGGCGGGCGTCGGGAGAGGAATTCGCGCCGACGGCGGCTGCGACACGGCAAAGCTCCTCGAGCCGGAGCTCCGTCGGCGTGCAGGGCACGCTCTCCTCGAGCAACTGTCTCCCGAGCAGGGCGTCGACCTCCCGGCGCACGGTGGTCGTCGCGTACTGGCGCATCTCCACTCCCACCCTCAGGGAGCGCTCGATTTCGTCGTTGGTGGCGCCCGCCTCCTGCGCCATGGGGTGGAGCCCCTTGGCGCAGGTGCGGCAGCCGGCGCCCATGGCGGCAGACAGCGCGACGAGTGCCTTCTCCTTGTTGATCAGTGCTTCGTTCTCTTTCATCGGGAACCTCCTACGTTGCGGCCGACGGCCGGACCGTTGCCCCGCGCATCGGTACTGGCCACCGGCGCCCGTTCCGGGCCTCGCTTGTTAAGACGTGAAAAGAAGGGAAGGGATACGCGGCGCTCCCTCCGCGGGGATGCGCCGACTTTCTCAGCGAATGGTCTGGATGAGGATCAATCCCCAGGGGGTTGCTTCCTGTCGCAGCGGAGGACGTCGTCGCCGTCGCGATCGAAGTCGCAGTGCTCGGACAGGAGGGCCTTGAGCTTCTGGCGGGCACGGTGAACGCGGATCTTGACATTCTCGAGGGAGCAGTCGAACACGCGTGCGATCTCGGCGTTGGTGAGGCCCTGGAGATCGTGGAGGACGATCATCGCACGAGATTCGGGCGGAAGGCTATCGACGAATTCACGGACGCAGCTGCCCATCTCAGACTGCTCGAACAGTCGGTCAGGGAGAAGTGGCGCCGGGGTCGAGGGGATCAGGGAGTCGGGCAGGTCTTCCAGGGGAAGTGCACCGGCCTCGGCCTTCCGCCCTCGGGCCGCTCGCCGGCGGTGGTGATCCAGATAGACGTTGGTCGCGATGTGGTAGATCCACGTCGATGGGCTGGACTCGCCACGGAACCCCGCGAGCCCTCGCCCGGCACGAAGAAAGGCCTCCTGGGTGAGATCTTCCGCTAGCGCTTCGTTTCGCGTCAGCCGGCGCAGGTAACCTGCGATCGCGTCCCGGTGGGCGGCGTGAAGCTGATCGAATCGCTCAGCTGTCGTTGGCGGGGCCATCCTTTCACCTCCCGAGGGGTAGTGAGCGGGGATCAGCCGAGCCGCAAAGGTCAATCGTGGCGCGCGAGGAAGCGTTCGGTGTACGCCTTGAACCGCTCCGCCAGCTGCGCGTCGGTCATGCCGAAGTCTTCCGCTGCATAGACGTGCTTGCCGAACTTGTGCTGGGGCCGCTCCGCCAGCCACTTCACGAGGCGCGCTTCGAAACCCTCATGAAACTTCAACCCGAAGTGATCGTAGATCCGGCGGATGGTGCCGACCGAGTCGGCCGTGAGGTCATCGTAACGGATGTCCAGAATGCGTCCGGCCTGGATCTTCTCGCGTGCCGCGAAATTCCATTCGAAGTAGCGCAGGAACAGATCGACGTTGACCGCGGCCGTGCGCTCGATGTCCACGCGCTCCGTCAGATACCCGTGCAC
>JAUYMQ010000612.1 GCA_030698575.1 Deltaproteobacteria bacterium | reverse complement strand
TTTCGGCCCGGTAGCGCGACTGCACCATCCAATCGCTGATGCGCTTCTCTGCCTTCTTGGCTGCCTCACCGGCGAAATCGAGCGCTTCCTGCGCGAGGTCCTTGACTGTGAGCGGGACACCGGGAGCAGGAGCACCGGGCTGGGCCTGTGCTGCCGGTGGGGGCATGCCTGGCATACCTTGCGCGGGCGGGGGCGCGTCGCGCTCCAGCGGCACGCCGTTGACCACCGCCTGGCTGTTGTCTTTGAGCGCTCTGACCAGGTCAGGGACGGGGGTATTGGTAAACGAGAACGCCTTCTCGTCCGCCGGGAGAAGGATCTCTCCCAATTTCGCTGCGCCGGCGTCGACGTACCGGCTCGTAAGGCGGACAAACGCGTCAGATCTTATGTCGCCAACTTCATCGAGGACCGCCCCCGAAGTCAGGGGGGCGTTCATCGTGGTCGGCTTCGACCACCGGGCTTTCGCAAACGTGCCCCGGTTCGTGTCGTCGATACCGAGGTACGCCTCCTCGGCCCGCATCCAGATGTCCTCGATGCCCGACGCTTTGCGATCGTTGATCGCCTCCTGCCGTTTCGTTACGAGCGCGAGGGTCAGGGCCGCCAAACGCTGGGCGCCCTTCTCCTCGTGCTCTTGCAGGAGTGCTGCTACCTCGTCAGGGAGATCGAACGACATCAGGCTCTACCGGCTCTTAGACCGGGTTCAGGAGAACCGTGATGACGTTACCCGCCAGCGAGCCAACCGTGGTACTGAAGTCGACCGACAAACGGTCGCCAGCGGCCAAGGTTATCGTGGCAACGGTACCGGACAGCGTGCCCGTCTGAACCGTGTTCGCCGTCGCGTTGAGGTTGAAGGTGTTCGACATGACATCGGTACCCGCGCCAGGTGCGCCAGTGGTCGTCTCTTTCGAGATCACACACGTCGCCGCCGCACCCTGTGCTACCGAGTGCACCTGCGAGATTGCTTGGATACGGCAATCACGCGGGGCCACGAAGAAGGTCTGGTCCGCGGTGGCCTCTCCAGCGATACCCTGGATGTAGCTCACGCAGAAGATGCCCGCGACGCTATTGACCATGACCTCGCCCGGGACGCCGGTAGAGACCGCCGCACCAGGGATAAGATCGACATTACCGCCCGCTGCCGTGCCGCCAGCGCCCGCGCCACCAGAAATGGTCGCGGTAGAGCCTGCGCCTGCTGTAGCTGCACCGACCGCGATGTCAACCGCTCCCGCGACGCCGGTTGCACCCGCCGCACCGGAGGTGATGGTGATCGCACCGCCCGCGGCACTACCTGTACCCAGGCCGCCAATCAAACTCGCCGCGCCGCCGGCGTTGTTCCCGCCAGTAGCCGCACCACCGGTGCTTGAAACCGCACCACCGGCACCGTTGCTTGTTCCGCCCGCGCCGCCAGCGACAGCTACCGCGCCACCTGCGCCCGAGGTCGCTCCGCCGACACCGCCGGTCATATTGATCGCAGCGCCTGCGCCCGTGCCCGTGCCCGCACCGCCGGCAAGGGTCAGTACGCCGCCCACGTCGTTGGTCGAGCCGCTCGCGCCACCCTTGAGGGTCGCCGCACCGCCCGCGCCCGTTGCGCCGCTGCCACTCGCGCCACCGATCAGTGAGACCGCGCCGCCCGCGCCCGTGCTACCTGCGCCCGCTGCACCGCCCGCGATCGTGACCGCGCCGCCGTTTACTGCACCCGTCGTACCGCTGACGGCACCCGTGATATTGACCGGTCCGCCGCTACCAGTGGTCCCCGTGGCGCCACCGGTGATCGTTACCGCCGCGCCCGTGCCGCTCGTCAGCGAGGTTCCGCCGGTGACGTAGGTAATCCCGCCGACCACTGTCGCCGCGCCGCCCGCTCCACCTTGGAGGGTGGCCGCGCCACCGGAACCAGAGGTCCCGCCGCCCGCTCCGCCTTTGAGGCTGGCCGCGCCGCCCGCGCCCGTCGCGCCGCCGACACCGCCGACAGCAACAACCGCCGCACCGGCGCCTGAACCGTTACCCGCGCCGCCCTTGATGGTGGCAACGCCACCTACCCCGTTCGTGGCCCCGCCCGCGCCGCCGGTCGCGTTGACCGCGCCGCCGGCTGAGTCGCCTGTCCCGCCGGCGCCGCCGATAACGTCCGCACGCGCTCCCGCGGCCGCGGTACCCGCGCCCCCTGTGAGGGAGGCTACGCCGCCTTCGCTAGAGGTGCCACCGAGACCGCCGACGAGTTCGAGTGCGCCACCGGCGTCGCCCGAACCGGGCTGACCTTTGACGGCGTTCGCTGTGATGATGGTTGCTGGGGTTGAGGCCATTTTGAATCTCCTAGAATTGAAAAGGGCCGCGGATAGCGGCCCCTCAAATGAAAAGGGCCGCGGTTAGCGGCCCTGCTTGCACATCTACTGCGAGTTCGTTACGCGGGCCAGGTATAGACCCGGAGCTCCCCCTGTACCTCGAGGCCGGCGGTACTCTCCACGGTGAGTGGGGCATAGACAACGGCCTGAGAGTACTGATCGATAGTGACCAGCGGACTCCCTGCCGGAATCGTCGACTGGCTAGACGCGATACCGAAGGTGCTCCCCGCGGTCTGCTGCTGAGTGAACGACGTCCCATCGCTCATATATCGCGTGAACGGGGCGACGTTGAGGGCGTACGTGACGTCGGTATCGTCAAGCATCTCGTCCGTCGGCGCCGCGATCTGCGCGGCGGTCAGGGGAACGGGATAGAACTGCCCGTGCTTGCCGTTCGCGTTCTGATTGACGACGCCGATCGGCGAGCCTGTGGTGGGGTCCGTAAGCCACGCGTCAGAGGGCGCGATCCGGCGGACGTTCGGGGGGCTTACCGTTGATCTGAATCCGCTCATGTCTACTGCTCCTCTGGATGTTTAGCTGCTGAAAACCAGGCTGGGCCTGGGGTATTTATCTACGGCCCATACGGCGGGCCCAGACCAGAATGCTGACCACCGTACTGGCGACCTCGGAACCGACAGATTCCAGGAGGCCAATGAAGTTCAGGCTCGCGATGAGGGCCTTAGACGTCCCCGCTACCTTCGACCCAACGAAGGAGAGTGCACCAGCCAACGCCTTACCTGCTTGCTTAGAGAACGTCCCTGCGAACGATAAGGCCGCGGTGAATGCTTTTGCTGATGTCTTTACCGCGTTGCCAACGAAGGAGAGCGCGCCGGTCGTGCTCCTGGCCGTCCGCTTGATCACCTGTCCGACGAACGAGAGAGCGCCCGCGAGGACTTTGCTGGTGCGCCTGGTGTTCGCGCCGACGAAGCTCACAGCTCCTGCGAGCGCGCGGGCCACCACCCGCAAGGGAGTGGACCCGATGAACGACACAACGCCTGTGAGACCCCTGCTGGCACGCCGGGTACTCGTGCCAATGAAAGAGAGCGCCCCGGTGAATGCCTTGGGGAAAGCTCGTAGCATCGCGCCGATGAACGACAGAGTACCCGTCAGCGCTCGGGTGATCGACTTGGTCTGCGCGCCGATGAACGAGAGCGCACCGGTTACCGCCCGACTGGTCGACTTGGCTTGCACACCTATAAAAGACAGCCCCCCGGTGAGCACCTTCGGGAATGCTCGAAGCATCGATCCGACAAACGAGAGCGTTCCGGTGACGGCCCTGCTCGTCCCCTTCGCCGTGGCGCCGATGAACGACAGAGTACCCGTCAGCGCTCGGGTGATCGACTTGATCTGCTCACCAACAAAAGACAACGTACCAGACGTTACCTTATTGACCTGCTTGGTGACGGTATCAGCGTCCCAGGTGAACGCGTCCCACGTAAACGCGTCCCAGGTCGTGCTCGTGGAGATGAAACTCAGCACCCCCTCGAGTGCCTGATAAACCAGCTTAGAGGCTGCTAGGTTGCCGACAAAGGAGAGTGCCCCGGTCAGCGCCCTGCTCGTTGCCTTCGCAGCGTCGCCGATGAAGGACAGCGCTCCCGCTAACACCCTGCTTGTATTCTTGGTCTGCGCGCCGATGAACGAGAGCGCACCGGTTACCGCCCGACTGGTCGACTTGGCTTGCACACCTATAAAAGACAGCGCGCAGGTACCGAGATCCTGCGTGTACGCCGTCGATACCGCGGGTTTAAGCGCTGCAGTAATCCCGTACCATGTACCGGATGCCCATGCCGTCCAACTGGCAGGGTCGGTAGCCCCGGGGGAAACTACGGCTAACGTGCCCCCGCCAGCGGTAATATCGGCGGCATCATTGCCGTTGTCGTCGATTGTATTCGCATAACCTGTCGGTCCTGTTATTGCGGCGTCGTTGACGGCGCTCCCGGCCATCGCGAGCACCCAAGCGTTCGCGGTTACGGTGGTGATAGAGGCGCAGTCCGGATTCGTGCTCGCGGTCGGTCCGGCGGTTACCGTGGTCTGGTCCAGGACAGCGGCGTTCACCCCACTAAATACCCAGCAGCAGTACGCGACGCCATCACTTGCATTGCCGCCACCACTGCACACCACGCTCAGGTCCGGCGTGGCCGTCATAACTTTGTACCACGCCCCGAAGATGGGGGCGGACCCGGTGTGAATGCCTATCTGAGTGTATCCCGACCCCGGAGCCGCAAGCGTCGTTACCGTGACACCGTGACCACCGAAAACAACAACTACATCCCCCTCTACCGGCGCCCCCGCCCCTGTGGTGAAGGTAAGGGTTATGTCCCCGCCGTTGGTGCCTGCCCCTGTCTGCGGAGTGCCCCTGACTGCGATTGTCATATCATCGGCCAGAAGCCGCGCTACCCCCTACGGGGCTTACCCGCCGGACGAGATCGTGAGCGTGTAGGTGTACTGAATGCTGTCGCCGTTCACTACGTTGATCGCGGAGAACACCTTGTGGTCCCACATGATCGGGCGGATGACGTACGTCTCTGCGTTTCCTGGTGCTTGTCCCGCTGCACCGGTCGCAACCAAATACCACGCCGGGACGGTGATGACAGAAGTAGTGTTCGAGGTGACGAGACCGTACGACAAGTTGGTGCCGGACGTGCGCTCGAAGATGGACATCTGCTGACCCATCACGGTCGCGCTCGATGCCGTCAGGGTCGTGCCTGTGGTCGTGCCACTTGTAGCGCCGCCGGCGGTGAAGGGCGAGCCGGTTGCGTCCGACAGATCTGCGACTGCAGGCAACGTGCTGCCATACGCGAGGAAACCCCACTCGGTGACCGCTTCCGCGCCGGTGTATGCAATCGTCGCCACCGACTGATACTTCTGTGCGTTCGCTGCGGAGACCAGGACCTGGGTCCCAGCGACGGGGGTCTGACCGCCGACGGTGGAGACTGTCTCGAGCTTGATGTCTGTCTCCGCCGCGGAGGTGGTACCCTTGCCGGAGGCGTGGTATTTCATCTTCGCGAACAGCGAATTGAGCGCGTTGGTCGCGCTCCAGCCGAAGTCGTTGGCGAGCGCGAGCACGCCGACGTTGGTCACGAGACCGGAGCCGAGGTTGCGCTCGCCGATTACCCGGCCGTCGCGAATCTGATTCGCGCGCAGGTTGGTCCCGAACTTGATCCCACCGAGGTGGGTGGCGGACCCTTCGAGTTCGTGCGCGAGGACGATCCGGCCGGCGCCGAACGGCAGTTTGATGATTTTCGATTTCATAGCCAAATACTCCTTAACCAGTCCTTCAATGTTTGCCAGGGAGAGACGCGATGGCCGCGGGTAACCTTGACGCTCAACTTGGCCCGAAAGCCAGTTTTGCTTTCCATCAGCCCGCAACCAGGTTCGCGATCTGCTCGCGGATCGCTGCCAGCTTCGCTTGCGCTGCCTCGGCGGCTGCCTCGGCCCTGCTCTTGCTATCTGTGGCCGCGACGATGGCCGCAGCAATCTCGTTGGCCTTAGCAATGAGCGCTTCGACCTTGGCTTGCGCTTCCGCGGATACCGCGGCGGCGTGCTCCTTCGCCTCGCCCACGAGCCTCTGCGCGGCCGCCTTCGCTTCCGCGATCATTCGTGAGTAATCCGCCTTCGCCTGCTCGATCACGCCGGCGGCGTACTGCTTGCCGCGCGCTCGCGATCCCTCGGCCTCCGCCCTCGCGGCCTCGACGGCGGACTTCATACCCTCGAGCGCTTCGGTGGCGGTAGCGAGCTCCAAGACCGCTTTGTCGCGCGCGACACCCGCTTCCGCGGTCGCCTGCTCGAACGAGCCCAACTTCTCGAGCGCGTCGGCCGCCTCGACCATCCCCTGATACTGGACCGCGAGACGGCGGATGCTTTCTGCTGCGGTGAACTTGTCCATGTCTATGTCCTCATTCCGGTATGCCGGCGTGCAATCATAATCACCGTGAGGACGGCGTCCGTCCCCGCGGTCGTGAGCTTCGGGCGGACATAGCGCGGCGTCTCGATGATCGCGAGGGCGCCGTCCGCGGTCTTCGTGGCCGCGGTCCCACCGGCGGCGTTCGACAAGGTCACGTAGACCGAGCCATCGTTGCTACCCTCAAACGAGCAGGTAGCCCCACCCCAGGTGCCGGTGACGGTCCAAGTGCGGTCGGCCCACTCCGTCCACTCGACGGGCTGGCCGTCGACGTTCGTGCTCGTGAGTGGCCACGAATACTTGATGGTCGACCCATCCCTCTCTCCGATGTCGCGCGATACGGTTGCTACAGCAGTTGCCATGTTTGTGTCCTTTGATGTTTAGATACCACGCGTACTGCGGAAGGCTGTCCCGGGGACGAACATGGAGAGCACACCTCTCTCGTCCGCATCAGCGAGGATACCGACCACATCATCGCCCACCATCGTCCAGCAGGCGCCGTACGAGGTGCCCTGATAGAGCAAGGCACCCGAATGAAAGTTGTTGGCGTCGAGGGGTTCCCCTCCGCGGGCAACGATGTCCGGGTTGATCTCCTTGATCTTGTCCAGTATCGCCGGGTTTCCGCAGACGTCTAGCGTCAGCGTGATAACCGTCCCCTGGCCGTCGCTGGCCTGCACACTGCTGCCGTCGACCGCGAACGCGGAGAGCGCGCACAGCATCGTGAATACGAAAGCAATGATCCTTTTCACTTGGCCCATCCTCTGTTCAGTAATTAGATTCGTTCACGGAAAGTGAACGGCGTACTACCCTTTTCATCTTTTGTATAGTACAAAAGGTCAGCCGGACATCCCTGGCCAGTGGCGGTTGCCCTTGGCTATGTTCTCTTTCGGCGTGAGCAACTGCAGGTTGTCCCAGACGTGGAGACCGCAGACGGTCCTCCCGCGCAAGGGAACGATATGGTCGACGTGCATGCCGAAGTACGCGGCCTCCGCGTAAACGTCCTTGATCGCCTCGAGGTCGGCCCACGCGGGGGTGGCGCGGATCTTATCGGCTTCGCGGCGCGCG
Source organism: Deltaproteobacteria bacterium (assembly GCA_030698575.1). GTDB lineage: Bacteria > JAUYMQ01 > JAUYMQ01 > JAUYMQ01 > JAUYMQ01 > JAUYMQ01. Next base: position 5,083 of record JAUYMQ010000612.1, on the reverse strand, counting down.
TTGATCGCTGCAATTTTTGCTGGGTTCGCTTTCTTCCAAGCGGCGTTCCCTGCATTCACCTTTTCCCGATTATTCGCAACCCACGCACGCTCTGTTACTTTTATTTTTTCGGCGTTTGTCGCCCGATACTTTTTGGCTACCACCTTAACTTCCGCCCGCTTCTCATCGCTCCATCCTCTGCGACGCTTATTCGCCTCGCTTCGGTGGGCTTGGTGCCAGACTTTCTTAGCGGCCGCGGTTTGCTCCGGGTTGGCCAAGCGCCAAGCAGCGTTTCTCGCGGTGTCATACTCTTTGTTCGCCGCGCGCCAAGCAGCGGAGTCCGCGCTGTCGCACTTCTTGCAACGGGCACGATGCCCGGCGCCCATCTTGTAGAACTCGCTCTCTTCCTTATCCACTGCACAAACCGAACAGATCTTCATCCGAGCATCCCCACACCCCTTACAGTCGGTTTGAACCCCGGAATCGCGGCTTCGCGCGGAGCCTGTTTTACCTTCGCGAAGCGCAGCATCATCAACGCGATGCGAGTGGCCGATAAAATATCGTCACCTTCCTTGACCACCAGGCCATCCTTGCGGTGGTACATGCTCTTCTCCTCGAAGAAATCGGCAAGGTGTTTGGCGACCTTCAGGCGCCCGGTCTGCATGCGATCGAACATGTCGCTGAGACCAGCTTCAAGCGAGATGCCACCATCACCTTCTTTCTGCCCCTTCGCGGGCGGGTGCGTCGCGCGCACCTTCAGCATGTTGCAGCCGAGGTCGCGGAACTGCTGCGCGACGGTCAGACCGCTATTGCGGCCGTCGCGGTTCTCACCGTCGTGCGGGAACGCGACCGGTATCCAGGCGCCCTTCGCGCGGATCACCGCGGAGTGGGTAATGGGCGTGGCTTCCTTCCGGCGGTATGTATCGTAGAGATGGGCTGTGTCGGTATCCCTATCCCACGCAATCCAGACCGCGGCAAACGGGTGTCCGTATCCCAGATCAATTCCCACGATCCGTGGCCAATGGTCTGGAATTTGCAACGGGGGTTCCGCGATCAACTCATCTTCAAACGGGAAGACTAAACCGGACCCCATGATCGGCTTCCCGCGCGCGCGAGCATCGCGCTCGTGCGCCGGGTAGGCGGCGATGATATTGACGCGCTGCTCCGGCGTGTAGTGGAGCGCATCCTCGATCGTCATCGTCGTGACGTGGGTGCCCTGTGCTTTATCGATTAGGAACCACTTAACGACCGTGCTCATGCCGAGCAACGGTGTGAAGGTCATGAACCCAATGCCGCCGGTAGCATTCGTGCGGGTCATACCCTCGGTATGGATGTCCTCGGGCGGCTCCTCATCAAACCAAACCCAATTAAGCGTGTCGCCCTGCCAGCGTTCTCTGCCTTGATCATAGGTCTTGAGTGTGATCCGGCTGGTGCCCCCCGTCGGGTGGTGCCGGACGGTGATCGTCTCTACCGAGTCCGCGACCCCGTGGGTCGCCTTCTTGACCTCGATGATCGAGGCCTTCGGTATCGAGCCGGTGCCGAACTCACCAGGGCGGCCGAGCAACATCCGCTGTACAGTGTCGCGCGTGCCTTGCGAAGTAATGGATGCCGCCCACCCGGTGGTCGGTTTGAGGAAGCGCACACCTGGCCACCAGCTGGGGTACAGGCCTGTTGCGTGCATCGCCGCCTCGCGGGAGGCGGAAAGCGTCTTGCCCAACTGGTTCCCGGCGATCAGCAAACGCTCCCGGACATCCGGGTTCGCGCCCGCGGAATGGAACTCCAACTGCTTGGGATACGGTACGTACTGCGCGAGCTGGTTGTACGAGAGCGCTCGCTCGATTTCGTTGTTCTGCCGTTGCAGGGACGCGGTATCTGTGGCGACCAGCATCAGCAAACGATCGTGTTCGGCAGCCAGGGCGGTATGTATGGCTCCGTAATGGAGGGAACCCAGGGTGGCACATAAGGCGCCGGGTGATCCGGAACGAACACCCAGCGGCCAGCGGGTACCGCCGACCGAAGATAATGCGGATCTGGCGAGGGCACGCGCGGCGCCGTCCAGTAATCGGGGTAGTACTCGTTCACGTCAGTGGACCGTATCGTTGCCTGCGAAGACACAGACGCATAGTCCGGATTTGCGGCAGATGGCGCACCCTTTATCGACCGGGACCTTTACCTGGACCCAGACGGCCATGCTGGTGGGCTCGGGTAGCGTGGCGGGGGCCTGTGGGGCGGAGGCGATCACTTCTTTCTCCTTATGGCGCCGATGACAGCGACAACGAAGACCACGCTGCCGGCGACGATCGCGAAAGCCATCATCAGCACGTCACGAATGAATTGCAGGGTGGCTTTCACGCGGGCTCCAGGTTGTTGAATCGCGGTGGCGGTAGCACGGGACTGCCAGCCGATAAGGAATGGGCCCACCTGTATCTCGCCCTTCCAGCACGGTCCGTCGGCGGGGATGTGGCGAATACGCCACGTCTTGAGCACCAAAAACCACGTTCTCAACTGGGGCTCCGAGTTGTAAAAGTGCGGCGGCAGTAGCACAGGCCGAAGCCCGACGGGGGATCGCTACCGCTTTGGGCAGGCATGGTCAGGGACCAGCGCTTCGCACCGCAGAACTTGTGGCTAGACGAGACTGAGTGGCGGGTGCTCCAGATACCGAACCGCAGCGAGGAGCCGTTCTGGCGAGTCCTTCAGCATCCCGATGGCCGTGTTGCAATTGTTGCAAAGGACCCCGCGCGCCTGGCCGGTGGCGTGATCATGGTCAGCGCACACTTGGCGCGAGGAGATAGAAGCGAAGTCCACGGCGCATATCGCACAGCGATTGCCTTGGAGTAGAAGGGCCTCTTGGTATTCGCCCTTTGCGAATCCAAGGGCACGCAATTTTGCGTCTTTTTTTATAACCTTGCGCTTATCGGGGTGGCGCTGGATATACCTCTTCTCGGTGGCGCGGCGCACAGCTCGATCGAGAGAGGGCAACAGACGCTCCTTGTAAAAAATAGCAAGTTCGTTGATTCAGAAGAAAAATTTTTGTTAGACCCTCTATCGCCACGTGATATGGGTACCCACGCCGCGGGTCCCATCGCCGCGGGGGTGCCGGGTGGGGGCCGCGCGGCGCCGGCCTGGAAAAAGGGAGGGCCGGCCCCCTGCCCGAAAGGGTGGTCAACCGAACGCCCGTCGTGCGGCGCGCGTCAGGTGACGATCACGCGCACGAGTGCACCATGCGTGTACCAATCACGGCCTAAGCCATTGATAATACACGCATCACTGGTGCCTGTAGTAGGACTCGCTAGCCGATAACCCTACGCATGAGGGGCAAGGGCACAGCGACGTGCGACTCGAGGTCACCAACCAGGTCCAGGGCATCCTTGTTCCGCTGAAGCTGGGCCTGCACTTCGGCCTTCAAGGCCAGGAGCGAGGTCACGTCCATATCAGTGAGCGGACCTGTCTTTTCTTCTTTCTTTTCAACGAGATGCCCCGCAAGCTGGGCACGCAGCTTGGCAGCGGCAACGCCGGCACTGATCTGGCCCAGGGCCTGGGCATCCTCGAGCAGGCTCTCAGCCTCAGCCATTGACTGCGCGAGCGTGAGCCCCGCCTTTTTCACGGCGACGCCCGCCGCTCTCTCTGTTAGCAGCTTAATCCTGGCTTTGACCTGGGGCTCTGCCGCCAGCCGAGAGGCTGAGTCTTGAATGCTCTTCTGGGTTGATTTGCCAACTTCGTATGTACTTGCGTAAGCAGCCGTTTGATTCATGCCACCAATAGCAACAGCCCGGGCAAACGCCTCCTGCTTAGCCGTCAGCGCCACTTGCTAATCCTTACAACTTGGCCGAGTCAACGAGGGCGTCAACCGCATCGCCCTCGATTGGCAGTGACTTGAGCACGCCCTCGGCCGCGAGGTCATCCAACTGCGACCGGATGATATTGCACATCTGATGTGAGGGCGACTTCGCATCAAATCCGTCGGGGAACACAAAGCGCACATGTGCGCCCTCGGTCTCGCTGTCCTCGAGTAGTATCTCAGCGCGCGGCATAGCCTGCGCTCATCTGCGCGGTGTCATCGCCCGCGACCGGATTGTCCTTGATGATCGCTATCACCGCCTTGAGAGCGGCGCCAATGCTGTCTAGCATCTCGCCGGTGTACTCCTCGGTCTTCAGCGGTCCCGGGCCACTCACCTGGAAGCCACCATCAGGGAGCACGCTGACCTCGATACAGTAGCCTTGCGAGAGATCGCCGCCTGCCGAGGCCGGCGACATCGCGCCCGCATCCATCGTGCCTGCGTCCATCATGCCCATTGCCATGCGGGTTGTCCTTGAGAGTGAGAGGGTGTGCGGGAAGTTCGCCCGCGATATGCGTGGCTCGCCAGAGGCGTTCGCCTGGTAGACACCCTCTTGGATAGGGACACCATCCGGTTATCAAAGCGCCTCATGGGCCTAGGATGGATGCCCTTATCAAAGAGGGCTGATCAAACTAATTCGAAGATACTGGCCGGCGGATTCGCGAGGTAGGCCTCGAGCCTCGCGCCGTATTCCGCAGGAGTCAACCCGCTCTTGCGGATATAACCCTCAGTGACGTTGCACGGCATGCAAAGCAGGCCGCGATACTCACCCGTGGTGTGGTCGTGGTCGCATGCCGCTGATGCCGCGATCGTGCACCCACAGATGCCGCATGTGTGATCCTGGTAGTGGAGCAGGATGCCGATCTGATCGGGCGAGAAACGCCGGCGTTTCGCCAAAGCCGCTTTCTGTGCGGCCACTCGCTCCGGCCTCAGATCGCGCGCCCTCTGCCTAGCCTTGCCCGCTGGGCTACGGCGATACCTAGCGGCCGCCCTTTTCGCGGCGGGCGAGTTCTTACTGGCTTTCACCCTATCAGGATGCGCCGCCCTGTACCGGTCGGTGCACGCCTTCTGCTGTGCACGCCCCCAGGGCGTCGAGTCATAGGCCTTACGCTTGGCCCGGCCCTCCGGGGAGCGTTTGTACTCCAAACGCGCCGCTCTCTTTTCTTCTGCTGTCTGCATTGCTGTCTCCTGAAGACGGCCCTGAAGAATGAGGACCACGGCAAGCACGCTCGGGGGGCGTGTTTTCAGTCTGCAGGACCTATGCCGTG
>JAUYMQ010000609.1 GCA_030698575.1 Deltaproteobacteria bacterium | reverse complement strand
CGCGCCACGGCGCTCACGGGCTGTTACGCGTCGGTCATCGGGGGAACAGCGGCGGCAAAGGTCGTCTTCTCCCGGGAGGTTCGGAAGCGTGCGAACTCCGATCCCCGCGTGAAGTCCATGAGCGCCGAGGTCGAACGGTCGACCGATCCCGCGTCCCGGACGCTCCTGCGTGCACGCCTGGCGGGTGTGGTTCAGGAGGTCATGCTCGAGTATCAAGCCGAGGTTGCCGCCGAGTTCGACGCTATCCATACGGTCGAGCGGGCGCTGAAGGTAGGGTCACTGGAAGAGATCATCGAGCCGGCGAAGCTCAGACCCGAGATCATCCGGTCGCTCGCTGAAATCAGGTAATCGAAAGGCGCGGGGATTCCTGAGGCGGTGTTCCATCGCGAATGACTGCCGCCTTCCGCCGCGCTACGCGCGAGCCGGCCGCGGCTTGCGAGGGCGATGAGCGCGCAGGGGACTGCTTCTTTGCCTCGCTCCTTGCATCTCTAAAAACACCCAGGGATGAATCAAGCCTGAGCCCTTTCGTGTAGACTGTCCTTGCCCGGCCGAAACCCGTTCCCGGAGTCACCATCGTGATCCGCATCATGCGCGCGCTGGCCGCCGTGCTCGCCGGCGTCCTGATCCTTCCCGCCGCCGCCCTCGCCCAGTTTGGCACGCTCGTCGAGAACGTAACGCTGCAGCACGGGGGCGTTACCCGCTACTTCGACTACTATCTCCCCTTCGGCCTTCCCGCTTCGCCCGTCCCGCTTCGCCCGTCCCTCTCCTGATCGTTCTGCACGGAGGCGGTCGAAGCAAAGAGGACATCAAGTTCGTGACGCTTGCCGATGCGCAGGCGAAGATTGAAGCCTGGCGCATCGACTACAATCAGATTCGTCCGCACGGCTCGCTCGGCAACCTGACGCCGAACGAGTATGCTCGGCAAGGTCAGGGCCAACTGACCGATGAAGGCGCCCTTCTCTAGCTTGGAACTGTCTCCTTATGGGACCAACGTCAAGAGCTGGAAAACTCTACTTTTGAATTGTCTACTTGACGGGGAAGCTTACGAGCGCGGAAGCAGCGGGGCTTCGCCGGACGGCTCAGGCGCCAGGTTGAGACATCGCCCACAGCGTCCACGCAGGTGGAGCCGCCGCGGCTACACCTGCAACAAGCGCCACCAACCACACCGGTCGCACGGCGAGCTCAGGTCGCCACTTGATCAGAGCGAGATCCAAGCTAGTAAACAGCGCGGGGGCGATGATCGCCGGGATCCAGAAGGCAACAGAATAGCCAGTAATTTCTGCGACCCGATCGCAACTGGTCATTAGGTACCAGCCTGAAGAGGCCGCACCCACCAGGGCCACCCCAAAATACTCAACCAAGCCTCGTGTCACATTCAACCTCCCAGCAGGGACTCCAGTGATCAAAACCGAGACAGGGCTATCGGGAGTGCAGTCCGGGGTTGGCACCTAACGGGTTGTATTCGCTCGGGCCCGACCCACCCGCATCTTCCAAGATTCCACGCGTGGTCGTGTGACAGTTGCCTTCGGCGGGTTGACCTGCATCCGGCGCTGCTTCGTAAACCTGCCGCGGGTATCGCATCCATCTCTCTGCGACATCTCGCACTGCCTTGTCCCACTGCTCCTGTGTCATCCCCGGCGGCGGCGGAACTTCTACCGAACTCGTGACCGGCAACCGGTTTAGGCCGGAGTCCGAAGGATCATTCTTACGAACCTCGTTTTCGTCTCGATTATTTTATAGCTGCCATACGAATCGGTCCCTGATGCATCTGAGACCTCTGTGTAGGTGTGTGCTCCAAACGGCCCGGTACGCCGTACGCTCCTGGATTTGATGCGCACCGTCCTTCCATCGAAATCGAGCCAGTACAGCGGGTTGGCGGCAGCATATTGATAGACGTTGATCCCCCCGGCCTGCCCAACTGGGTCTGTCTCGCGGTATCTCCCCATCGTCGAGTCGTAAGTGCGGAACCAGTTATAGTCCAACCCGGTTTTCGAATCATGATACTGCCCCGGAAACCGGAGGTTGTAGACAGTGTTCACGGCCGTTGCCGTGGTCTTGCCGAAGGGCTCGGCCTTTCCCTCCCACACCCCCTGCTGATTGGCGTCGGTCAGTTGCAGCGCCGTGCCGAGGTGATCCGTGTGGATGTAGAGAACGCGCTCGGTCGGGCCGCTGCCCTGGGTTTGGACGGGTTCCGGGGTCATCAAGCCTTCCCCTCTATCACGTGGGCGGGCTGGCCATCATCCTCCGCGCGGTGCTCTTCGGCGGCGCGGTCGTCGTCGCCGATCGCTTCGACGAGGCGATCTACCTCCGACTCTTGCGGGAGCAACGCGTCACGCATCTCTCAGTGGTTGCGACGATGCTGGAACGGCTCTACGCGGCGGTGAGCAGCGACGACACTTTCGCGTCGCTGCGCTGCGTCCTGCTCGGCGGCGGGCCGGCGCCCGAGGAGCTTGTCGAAGCGTCCCTCGCGCGCGGCGTCCCCGTGTCGCCGACCTACGGCCTTACGGAGTGTGCCTCCCAGGTGGCGACCCTCCCGCCGGGTCTGCTAGCAAGTCACTGGGACTCGGTGGGAACGGCGATCCCCGGCGTGAATATCCGAATTGCGCGCGAGGACGGGGGCATGGCCGATGCGGATGAGGAGGGCGAGATCTGCGTTGCGGGCGCGGTCGTGACTGCGGGTTACTGGAATCGCCCGGGCGAAACGGCGCGGGCCTTGCGCAACGGCTGGCTCCACACGGGCGATCGCGGCCGCATGGACGCGGCCGGGGCGATCACGGTCCTCGCGCGCGAGAGCGATCTGATTCTCTCGGGGGGCGAGAACGTCTATCCCGCGGAGGTCGAACGCGCGCTCCTCGTCCATCCGGACGTGGCCGACGCCGCCGTCCTGGGCATGCCCGACGATCGCTGGGGGGCGGTGCCCGTCGCCCTCGTGGTGAGGCGGGCCGGAACGGCGATCGACGCGGCCGCGCTTCTCGATCACTGCGGCGGGCTGCTCGCCCGCTACAAGACTCCCCGTTCGATCCGCTTCGTGGAGAGCCTTCCGCGCACGGCCCTTGGAAAGCTCCGCCGCCGCGCCGCCGCCCGGCTGCTCGAGT
>JAUYMQ010000598.1 GCA_030698575.1 Deltaproteobacteria bacterium | reverse complement strand
GCACCGTCATGCCGACCTCTTCGCGTTCCATGTCCCGGACGGCCTTGATGAGTCCTTCGGCCATGCGACCGGCCTCCTGTTCTTTCTTCCTGACGTTCGCCACGATCTCGGTTTCTCCCTCCGACACGACGACATGGACGGCTACGGGCCGCGTCTGCCCGTAACGCCAGCAGCGCCGGATCGCTTGGTAGTAGGTCTCGTAACTATCCCCGAGGCCGAGGAAGGCCATCTGGTGACAATGCTGCCAATTCATACCGTGACCAAAGATCGCTGGCTTAGTTATGAGGATGCGCCGCCCGCTTCGATGTCCGCACATACAGGGCAGCTCGCCCGAGCAGCTCTGCGTTATCTCCGAACTTTCCCAGCCCGAGATTGCAGGAGTTGCAGAGTAAACCTCTAACTCTCTTGGTCTCATGGTCGTGGTCAACCCGGAGACGGGCTGCTCGCTTAAAGCAGATGGCGCAGCTACCCCCTTGCGAATCGAGAAGTTTGTAGAATTGTTCCAGGGTGAGCCCATGGCACCTGAGCCGTTGTCGGAGTCTCGCTGCCGGGTTCGCATGTTGCCACCTTCTGACGTCAGCCTTGATCCCTTCCCGATGCTCGGTGTCTTCAGCATACCGTCGGCGACGGCGCGCGTTCCTTTGCTTCGACCTCGCTCGGACATACTCTCGGATTCGATCTCGGTTGCGTCGGGCCCATTTACGCATGTACTCAAGTTTAGCTTCGCGTGTTGGCATAGGCATAGTTTACCACTAAACCATTCGATCACGCGAGTCTTTCGTTCCAAAGAATCGGACCCAGTAACCTCTTGCGCCCCTGGAATCCTAGCCGCCACCTCTCGACTCTCATCGTTCAATCCACACCAAACAACCCAGGCCCCTGGCGTGTTTTCCACGAGCGACACGACCGCGTCCACGCGCGGCTTGAGCGAACCTCGGCGGGCCGACATTCGCCCATGAATCCCGCCGAGCCCCATGCCGGGGAACAGATACTCGCCGTGATAGGCCGCGCCGCTCTTCACGATCACGTCGTGGACCTCCAGTGGAGGCAGATCGTATCCCTCGTCGGAGAAGGCAAGATCAGACGGGCGGCGCAGGAACATACCCCAGGATGCGAGCCAGCGGTAGAATGCCTCTCGGGCGTGGCGCTTGAGTCGCCACCCGGCCTGCCCGTGGTTCGCATCGTCGGTGTGAACGAAGAATGTGGCGAGCATCTCGGCGCGCGTCATGATCCCGAGGAACTCGCAGTGGTTCGTCAACTCCGCGATGTCATTCGGCGCGGGAGTGGCCGTGCAGCACAGCCGATAGGGGACGGCCGCAAACATCTCGATGAGGCGCCCGCGCGTGCGCCCGTCGAAGGACTTCAGGATAGAGGAGTTGTGGACGAGCAGGCCGGAAACGGAGTAGGACGGGTGCCGCGTTACCTGGAGATCGTAGAGTGAGACCGTATCCTGTCCACCACTAAGTGCGCGGAACTCAGGACTTCTTGATTCGAGAACCTCAACACGCGCCACCCAAGCTCCATGAGCCGCGTGTCCTTCTTCATATCCTGATCCCGGCGACTGCCGTGCGTGAACCCGTCTACCTCCACCGCGAGCATGAGCGACGGGTTGCCGAGGTCGACCTTGTAGCACGTCGGATAGCCACGCCTCCTGGAGCCGAGCGAGACCGCGTACTCCATATACCAGCCGCCTCCGAGCAACTCGAATAGCACTCGCTGTGGGAGTGTCGGACCCTTCCCGTTTCCGCCTCTGACGGCAGGCCGGTGCCCCATCGCTCGCAGTGAAGCCGAGATCTTCGCGCGCACATCCGGCCGCAACGAGGGATTGAGTTTCCTGATCCGAGCGATTTCTGCCTTGGCCTTTGTCGATCCCGACGCGAGCCACGCCCGACGCTTGAGGCCCCGTTTGGCGGCAACCTCTGGCGAATGGACCCGAGCCAGGATCTCCGGCTGGCGCATCCGCCATTTCGCGGAGCACGAGCGATTGCAGAAACGATTCTTCTCCGGTGCGAGCGGGGCTCCGCAGTATTCGCAGGGCTTCATCGGTGCCATAAAGTCTATCCCCCCTCTTTAGCATCCTAGCACCAACTAGGCCCCGCATGCTAAAGAAAGGATGATGCTCAGAGCAATGAATCTGCGTCCCGTCGGATAGCGTCATGCGGATGAGGCGAGAGAGATCCTGCGTCTTGACGGCCGCGACACGATCAAGGCCGGTCACGTTCCGCACGCCGTCTCCCGGCCGAATGCTCTCGATTGGCCGCTGGCCGTCAGCCGTATCGACCAGCGTTCCGGCCATGAAACACTCGTCCAGCACCACACCCGCGTAATCTGACGGCGTGACGTGGTGGAGCATCTCGTAGTTGAGGACTTCGAGACGTCCTCCAGATCCGAATGGCGAGACGACGATTCCGAGTTTCTCGGCCTCCTTGACGGTCTGCGCTCCCACGCAGAGCGGCGCGAGAATCAGGACGCGGCCAGGGATCTGCTCGGCCCAGGCGACCTGCATGAAGGTCTTGCCGAGGCCGGTATCGGCGAACAACGCCGCGCGTCCCTTTCGCAATGCCCAGGCCGTCAGGGCCCGCTGGAACGGATAGAGCGCAGATGGAAGCGTATCAGGCTGGATCGCCACGCCGGCCCCGGTCCACTCTCGTCGCTTCGATGCTAGGAATGCCGCGTACTCGCTCATCCATCCCTCCGCATCAACCACGACAGCGGCCAGAACGGATGCCGCCGCACCCGGACCCAGCCCTCGAGCTCCAGCGCCTCCGGAGTCGGCATGCTGTTCAGCTCTCGCTCGTTCGCCCAGCGGAAGAGCATCAGCTCCCGCCCAGCTCCCGCAGCAGCTCGGCCTGGCGCAACCGCAACTGCACCAGGATCGCCTCGACCTTGAGGATCTGCCGCTCGACCTTGAGCGCCTCTTTCATCGCCGCGATTCTGTCCATGGTCATGCCTCCTCGTCGGGCAGCGGAAACAATTCATCTTTTGCCGGCCGGATAATCTGGAGAGATTCGCCTTTTAGGTAAGCGTCAATCCCGCGTTCGGTGATGCTGTATCGCTTGTGTTTCTCCATGCGCGACCCCGGGGTAGCGATGAGCAGATTCCGAAGACGCACCAGCACCCGATCGCCTTCGCCGAGCGACTCCCCCGTGGTCAGCAACGACCCGATCCGCATCGTCTTTCCGCCGCCGACCACATAGAGCACTCGCGCAAGGACCCCCGCCACGATCCCCTGTCGCACGCCTGCGGGAGCGGTGTCGAGCAACGCGGTCACCGTGATGATCGTCTCCGAATGCTGGATGAGCAGAGCAATCCGCTCCTGCCGAGTCAGGTCATCCCACCACTTCTTACGCCTGACAAACATCCCGGCGAGTGTCCCCTGATGGGCGTTTGACACGCGCTGACCGTGCTCGATGGTGGCCGCTTCCGCCACGGTCCTGATGATCAGCGACCCGTCGATATAGGGCGCCGTCGCCTCTGACAAACCAACCGTCACCGGCATGAAGGCGGCCACGCCGGCCTCGACGATGGCCGTCAGCCGGTGTTGCCCATCGGCCAGAACGCCATCGGAGTAAAACGCGATGCCCTGGTGGCTGGAGATATACGTCCCTGCGAGCAACTCACGAACCATTTTCGCAATTGCTGCCCGCGATCTGATCGGTCTGTTCCGCGTATTGAGAGTGAGCCACCAGGCCGCCATCTCCGGGGTGATAAACATCCATGTCGTGTTGGGGGCTGATCGTGCCATCTGCCTGAAATCCATACTCATGCCTCCTGTTGGTGGTGTCCCGCGGGGCCGTT
>JAUYMQ010000590.1 GCA_030698575.1 Deltaproteobacteria bacterium | reverse complement strand
TACGGCCGCGAGTGCACTGCGTTCGTCCGCGCGAGTACTGCGTCTTGCCGCGAGCGCCCCCCGACCCACCGCGAGCGTACTGCGTTCCGCCGCGAGCGCACTTCGACTGGGAATTAGGCCAGGGCGTGTGGGAAAGAGCGGACCACGTCAGGTAGGGAGGGCAGTCCGTGCGCTGAAGCGCCGGCTCGGCGAAGGCGGGAGCCCTTACGACACGGAACGCAAAGGGGCCGCGAGCAAACTCGCGGCCCCTTCGAGCGTGGCGATGATCGGCCACGCGGCACACCCACAATGTGAGAGTAGTATGCGCTCGGCGGACTCGCCGAGTCAAGCGCCAGGGTGCGGGAGGGGAGACTCGAACTCCCACGGGCTCCCGCCCCGCACATTGTGGGTGTGCTGCGTCTACCAGTTCCGCCACACCCGCACCGTGCTCCGACATGCCGGCGGATACCGGTACTGCGACGCAGCTCCGCAACGCGCGATGCCGCTGGTGGGGTCAAGATTGAGGCGCACGTGGCTCTGGTAACAAGCCGATTCGCGCGGGGGGCGTCAGAATACCGCGAAGGTTGGGTGGAACCGTGCGCTGAAAGCCTGCCCTGAGCGCAGCGAAGGGCGCCGGCTCGGCGACGTCCTTCAGGACGCGCGCGGTGGCCGAGCCGGCCTTTAGGGCACGGATTAACGGGCAACCCCGCGATTTCCCCTGCCAAACCGCGATTTCCCCTGCCAAACGAGGAAGGATGATGGATCGAGGTGGGATTTTTTCCGTGCGCTGAAGCGCCGGCTCGGCTACGACGCGAGCCCTGAAGGGCGTGGGCTCCCGTGTTTGAGCTCTTGCAGCCGGATGTAACTCGTGACCTCGGGAAGTTGCCGGATCCCCACCGATCGACAGTCGTACCCCGATTCCCAGCGCAGCGACTTATTGCGCGAATGCCCATCGCGATTCGCGAGGCGAGCGCTTGCGCCTTTGAGCCCCTGCACCAGCCGCGGGACGTCGTACGCGGGCGGCAACTCCAGCAGGAGATGGACGTGGTCCGGCACGACGCCGATTTCGACGACACGGGCGCCGTGGCGCTTGGCTTCGGCGAGCAGGAACCGGAGCAGAAACTCGGCGACGGCTTGGTCGATGAGCGGCAGCCGTCCCCACGTGATCCACGAGAGGTGGGCGTAGAGTCGCACGGGCATCGGTCGGAGAGTGCGTTACCCGTGGGGGAAGCGGTAACCAAACGAGCGCGCCCAGCGTCCTTCAGGACGCGTGCAGTGGCCGAGCCGGCCCTTTAGGGCACGGATAAACGAAAGCTCGAGAGTGTCCCGAATCTCAAGGTGATCAAGAATGCGTTTTCGGGGTTGTTTTCCATGCGCTGAAAGCCTGCCCTGCGCGTAGCGAAGGGCGCCGGCTCGGCGAAGGCACACGCTCTGAAGAGCGTCCTTCAGGACGCGTGCCGTGGCAGAGCCGGCCCTTTAGGGCACGGATAGCGACGGCTCGGGTCCTGAGATTTCGAGAAGAGATAGACAGCGCGACGAGATTGAATCCGTGCGCTGAAGCGCCGACTCGGCGAAGGTACACTAACGGCACGCGTACAATCGACATCCAGGTCCCTAACGGTTGAGCGATCGCGTGATAGACGAATGAATCATTCATTCGCCTCCAGCTCTTGCCACGTCTGACCAAGTCGACGCTGACGACTGAGCCATACCCTTTAGCCGATGATGTTCTCAAGAGAGCTCTTGGCCTCCCTGTGTCGCTTACTGATCAGTCGTTCGATGTCAAGAAGCCCTCGCAGGTACTGCATGCCCCAGTTCCCGGGGGCTCCGGTCATGGCGCGCAGAATGGGATTCGCGATTGTGAGATCCTTCGTCGCGAATCCGCGATTGGTCCCCACCTGTCTCTTCAAAGCATTTCTCATAACGTCAAGTGATCCCTTTTCGACTTCGCCAATGGGCTTACTTACCGCCTCCCCGTAACGTTCGTAGGCGAACCTCGCTGCGAGGTACGTCGGCAAATCTGCTATAGTGGCGCTCAATTGGTCACTCCCGTCGTCTGCTCTCAATCCAACCGAGAGTACGCTAAACACCAGCTGCACATAACGCAGGAAATGAGTCAGGGTGACGACGTTCCCTACCTTCAGCTTTTTTCGCAATGAGCTCAACATCGGTAGTATGTAGTAGCGCTCTACACTGTAGGGGTCCAGTTCGTAGAGAAGCGCGATCACAGAATCGGATTGAACAGTTGGACTGAAGTGCCTAACGAGTTGGCCCTTGACCTCTGGAGGACTCGCGTAAATGAACCGAGCAACGAAGTACTCTTGGAAGGATCTGTGAGAGAAAGTGAGCTCGATACCCTCCTCGATGAGAAGGCAAACGGCTTGCTCAGCATCATCTAGAACCGCTTCAGTTTTGTAGTCGAGCTGAACCATCTTTTTGCCGCGCTCCAGGAGCTCAAGCGCCCGTATTCGCGAAAACGCAAACTCCCTTTTATCGAATGACTGTAGGCAGAATGCGGCGAATGCCTTACCGAAATCCTGTATGTCCAAACCACTTTGCCTGTCGCGTACAAACCCTCCCTTCAGTGCGTCGTGCTTATGGAAAAGAGATTCGTACGCTTGATTATAAAAAATCGACAGCTTGTCCGGGATGTGCGCGACATCCGTATAGGTAAGGAGCATGATAGAGAGCAACAGCGGGTTTGATAAGAAAGAATTATGACGTGCAAACAGACCGTCTCTTAAATCGTCTAGAAACTTCTCCTTCACATCAGGATCACACGGGAGTTTGGTAACCAGTTCCGTCGCCGATTCGAGGTCTAAAGGCTGCACCGCCAACTGAGTAAAGGCGGTCCACCCCTCCAGTTGCGAATCTGGTCTTGATGACATGATGAACCAGTTACCGACATACTTTTGTGCTAGTCCCTGAATTTCCTGTGCGATCCGTTTTCTCTTGCCTCTTTCAAGCTCATCAAATCCATCGAGCATTATGCAGAAATGCCCGGCCCTGAGCGCGAGCTCGAAATAGTCCTCGTCAACTTCCAGCCCATTAACTTTCACATTATCAAGCAGTGAATCTCGAAGACTTTGATCATGCTGGTTTAGATCTCGCAACTCAAAAAAAATCGGTGTCTTCGCACGGGCACTTATCGTTCCCACCAGCAAATGACGCATGAGCATCGTTTTCCCGGACCCGCCCGAGCCAGTAACGATTGCGCATGGAGCAACACTTGTAACATCGATTACGGAGGCCTTCGGTAATTTACGCACCTGATTGGCCAGACCAAGCGGGACGAAGACGTCGTAAAGCGGCACGGGTTCAGTGCGTATGAAGAATGATTTTGCTCGCGAATACCGACCAAGAATTCGTGCGAGATACCCCTTGTATGTTCGTTCCAGCTTCGATTTGAAGACGTTTCGCGCGCCTTTAATCTTGGAAGACGCGAACTCAACAGCATTGTCAAGATTTGCTTGAATAAACTCAGCGGCCAATTTGTTAACGTCGACGGCAGCGTCCATTCACCGCATCCGGAAGAGAGTTCCAAACCTAGAAAAAGGAGCGGGAATAACCTGGAGGCGATCGGCGGAGAGGGCTAGGGTACTTTTGCTGCATTGGTAGGGCGAATTTGATGCATTAAAAGAACCGCTATTCGGCGGGCAGCAGGCTGGTTCGAGGTAGGACGCCCATTTTGGCACTCTGAAAGTCCGTCAACCCCATTTTACCCCCCCACCCCCACCGCCTTCCTATACAACGGAAACTCCTCCACCATCCCCCGCACCTCCCCCTTCACCCGCTCCACCGTCCCCTCATCCCGCTTCGTCAACACCTCATCTATCAACTGAGCCACCCGCCCCATCTCCTCCACCCCAAACCCCCGCGTCGTCACCGCCGGCGTGCCGAGGCGGACGCCGCTCGTCACGAACGGCGACTGCGGATCCCCCGGTATCGTGTTCTTGTTCACCGTGATCGCCGCCCGATCCAGTAGCTGCTCGGCATCCTTCCCCGTGATGCTGCGCGAGCGCAAATCCACGAGCATCAGATGACTATCCGTCCCCCCTGAGACAATCGCATACCCGCGCGCGATCAGCGCCGCCGCCAATGCCTGCGCGTTGACGACGACCTGCTTCGCATAGTCCCTAAACCCCGGCTGCAACGCCTCGAGAAACGACACCGCCTTCGCCGCAATCACATGCTCGAGCGGCCCACCCTGCGTCCCCGGAAACACCTGCTTGTCCACCGCCTTGGCATGCTCCGAGATGCACAGAATCATCCCCCCCCGCGGACCCCGCAACGTCTTATGGGTCGTGGTCGTGACAATTTGCGCATGAGGGACGGGGGACGGGTACACCCCGCCCGCGACCAGCCCCGCGAAATGCGCCATGTCCACGACCAGCACCGCCCCAACTTCATCGGCAATTGACCGTAGCACAGGGAAATCAATAATCCGCCCGTACGCGCTGCCGCCGCCGATCACGATCCGTGGCTTCTCCTTCTTCGCCACGTCGCGCACCTGGTCGTAATCAATCCGCCCCGTGTCCTCGCGCACACCATACGCCGTCGCCCGGAACAGCGTGCCCGAGAAATTCACCGGCGATCCATGCGTCAGATGGCCGCCATGCGGCAGCGACAATCCCAACAGTGTGTCTCCGAACTTGGCGACCGCGAGATACGCCGCCATGTTCGCCTGCGCCCCCGAATGCGGCTGCACATTCGCATGATCGGCGCCGAAAATCTGCTTCGCCCGATCGATCGCGAGCTGCTCGACCTGATCCACGACCTCACACCCACCGTAATACCGCTTCC
This sequence comes from Deltaproteobacteria bacterium, assembly GCA_030698575.1. Classification (GTDB taxonomy): domain Bacteria; phylum JAUYMQ01; class JAUYMQ01; order JAUYMQ01; family JAUYMQ01; genus JAUYMQ01. The sequence continues at coordinate 3,705 of JAUYMQ010000590.1, read as the reverse complement.
CCGGGACACCCTCGGCATACTTGTTCGTGAGCGCCGTCCCCATTGCCTCGAGCACGGCGATGGAAACGAAGTTCTCGCTCGCGATCAGCTCGAGGCCATGCTCCTGCCGCGCCACCTCACGCTTGATGAGGTCGCGGATCGCGGGATCGACTTGGCTCAGCGGAGCTAACCGATCAGCCATATCGCACCATTCCCCATTCCCCACTCCCCGTCACTTGTCGATCTTCTCCACGCGCCGCGCATGACGGCCGCCTTCGAAAGTCGTCTCGAGCCACTTCTTCAAGATGCCGACTCCCTGATCCTCGCTGACGAACTGCGCGGGCAAGACCAGCACGTTGGAGTTGCCGTGCTTCCGCGCGAGCTCGGCGATCTCCTCGTTCCACGCAATCGCCGCACGCACCTTGGGAAACCGGTTCGCCGTATACGACATGCCGAGCCCGGTGCCACACGTCAGCACCCCACGTGTCGCGTTTCCCGCGCTCACGGCGGCGGCCACCGGCTTCGCGAAGTCAGGATAATCGTCGGCGGGATCGAGCTGCTTCGGCCCGACGTCCACCGGCTCGTAGCCGAGCCGCTTCAGCTCCTCGACGAGCCGATTCTTGAGATTGAACCCGACATGATCGGCACCGACGTAGATCTTCTCAGCCATTCCCCATTCCCCATTCCCCCTATCTCTGTCGTCTAGACGAAGTTTTGCCGGACTTTCGCAATCGCCGCGATGCGGCGCTCCGCCAACCGGTCGGCCGCGCGATAGCTGGGAATCCCCTCCTCCGTCGCGATCTCGAACACACCCAGAATCGTGTCGTAAATCTCCCCCGCCTTGTTGCGCGCCCGCTCCATGCTCCACCCATTCAGCTCGGCGTTCACATTGATCAACCCGCCGCCGTTGATGACGTAGTCGGGCGCATACAGGATCCCCTTCGCCTCGAGCGCATCGCCATGATGCTCGGCGGCGAGCTGATTGTTGGCACCGCCTGCCACGATCTCGACCTCGAGCTGCGGCAGCGTCTCGTCGTTGATGATCCCGCCCAGCGCGCACGGCGCGAACACATTCGCCTGGACCGCAAAGATCTCCTCGGGCCGCACCGCCTTCGCCTCGAATGCATCCACCACCTTTTTCACCTTCACCGCGTCGATGTCGGTGACGATCAGCTCCGCCCCCTCCTTATAGAGCAGCTCCGCCAGGTAATAGCCGACGTGGCCGCACCCCTGGATCGCCACGACCTTCCCCCGCAGCTCCGGCGAGCCGTACTTGTGGCGCGCGCAGGCCTTCATCCCACGGTACACCCCGAAGGCTGTGACGGGAGACGGATCCCCCGACTTCCCGATGAGCCCGGTGACGTGATCCGTCTCCGCTTTAATAAACTCCATGTCGCCGGTAGACGTACCGACGTCCTCGGCGGTGATGTAGCGGCCGCCGAGCGACTGGACGTGACGGCCATGCGCCCGGAAAACCGCCTCGCGCCGCGTCGTCTTGTTGTCGCCGATGATGACCGCTTTGCCGCCGCCGAGATTGAGCCCCGCCACCGCGGCTTTGTACGTCATGCCGCGCGCCAGGCGCAGGCAGTCGATCAGCGCTTCACGATCGCTCGCGTAGCTCCAGAATCGGGTCCCGCCGAGCGCGGGGCCGAGGGTCGTGTCGTGGATCGCGATGATGCCGCGGTAGCCGGAGGAGGGCTCGTACACGAGGCTCACCTGCTCGTGGGCGTGCTCCTCGAGCAGCGCGAACAGCGCCGACGACTCTTCCTTAACGGAGGGCGCGCGCGATGACGAGCCGCTGGATTTCGCTGGTGCCTTCATAGATCTCGGTGACCTTCGCATCCCGGAAGAGTTTCTCGACGGGGAAATCGCGCATGTACCCGTACCCGCCGAACAGCTGAATCGCCTGCGTGGTGACCCACATCGCCGTCTCGGAAGCGAACAGTTTGGCCATGCTGGCGTGCATGCCGACATTCTCGCCGGCATCCTTCCGGACGGCCGCGCGATGCGCCAGCGCCCGCGCCGCCTCGATGCGCGTCGCCATGTCGGCCAGCTTGAACTGCACCGCCTGGAAGTCGTGCAGCGGCTTTTCGAACTGCCGGCGCTCGGCGGTATAGCGGATGCAGTGCTCGAGCGCGCGCCGCGCGATCCCCACTCCCTGCGCCCCGATGCCGAGCCGGCCGGCGTCGAGCCCCTCCATGGCGTAGACGAACCCCATCCCCCCGTCGCCGAGCAGCGCGTCGGCCGGCAGCCGGCAGTCGCTCAGCTCGATCGCCGCGGTGTTCGAGGCGCGCAGGCCCATCTTATCCTCGGGCTTGCAGGCCGTGTAGCCTGGGGAATCGGTCGGGACGATAAACGTCGAGATCCCCTTGGCGCCGCGGCGCGCGCCCGTCTGGTCGGTGCGCGCCATGATCATCATCAGGTCGGCCGTGCCCGCATTGGTAGCCCAGGCCTTCGCGCCGTTCAGCACCCAGCCCTGCTTCTCTTTCGTGGCCTGCGCAGCAAGCGAGGCCGCATCCGAACCCGCCTCAGCCTCCGATAACGCGAACCCTGCCAACAGTTCTCCCCGTGCCATCGGTTTGAGCCAGCGCTCGCGCTGCTCCGTCGTGCCGTGCTTCACGAGCATCGTCGTCGGGATCGCGTTATGGATGCCCATCGACACGGCGATCGCCGCATCCGCAGCGGCGACCTCCTCGAGCGCCAGCAGATACGTCACGGTGTCGAGCCCCATGCCGTCGTATTCCTCGGGCGTCGTCATCCCGAAAAATCCGAGCTTCCCCATCTCGTCGATGACGTCGCGGGGGAAGTGGCTCGTCCGATCCCATTCCGCGGCGAACGGCTCGATCCTCTCGCGCGCAAACTCGCGCGCCAGCTCCACCACCTGGCGTTGCGTGTCGGACAGGCCCGCTTCAGTCGCGGTAGGCATAGAATCCCTGGCCGCTCTTTCTGCCGAGGCGTCCCGCGGCCACCATCCTCCGGAGCAGCGGCGCCGGACGGTACTTGTCGTCCCCCAGCCCGGTGTGGAGGACCTCGAGGATCGCGAGACACACATCGAGGCCGATCAGGTCGGCGAGCGCGAGCGGCCCGAGCGGATGATTCATCCCCAGCTTCATCACCTGGTCCACCGCTTCGGGGGTGGCGATCCCCTCCATCACGCAGAAGATCGCCTCGTTGATCATCGGCATCAGCACGCGGTTTGACACGAAGCCGGGCGCGTCGTTCACCTCGACCGGCGTCTTGCCGAGCTGTTTCGCGATCTCGACGGTGCGCGCGACCGTCTCGTCGCTCGTCGCCATGCCGCGCACGACCTCCACCAGGGGCATGACCGGCACGGGATTCATGAAATGCATCCCGATGACGTGTCCCTCGCGCTTGGTGGCGGCGGCGATCGTCGTGATCGAGATGGACGACGTGTTGCTCGCGAGAATCGCCTCGGCGGGAGCGATGCGGTCGAGATCCTTGAAGACCTTGAACTTGATCTCCGGGTTCTCCGTCGCCGCCTCGACGACCAGCTCGGCGTCCTTCGCCGCCTCGAGCGATGTCGCTGTCGTGATCCGGTCAAGTATTCCCGCGCACTGCGCACCGCTCACCGCGCCTTTTTTCACCTGGCGATCCAGATTCTTCTTGATCGTCGCCAGCCCGCGGCCGAGCGCATCCTCGGAGACGTCGATCAAGACGGTGTCCCATCCGTACTGCGCAAACACGTGCGCGATGCCGTTGCCCATC
>JAUYMQ010000128.1 GCA_030698575.1 Deltaproteobacteria bacterium | reverse complement strand
GCTACGCCGTCGGGGCCCTGTTTCTGTGGCCGCTGGTCGTGGGCTGGATGAGATGCATCCGGGGCTACCGCATCCGCGAGCTGGAGCAGGTCAGGCGGCGTGCGCGCCGCCTCCTGACCGAAGCGTGTGGGCCCGTGCTGATCTGTCCGAACCATCTGACGTGGATCGACTCGCTGCTGGTCCAGTGGGCCATCACTTCGCCCCGGCAGGTCCTTGCGTCGTACCGGCTCTTCGCCTGGAACACACCGGAGCAGACCAATTTCTACGCGAAATTCTGGCTGCGCCTCGGCTGCTACCTGGGAAAGTGCATCCCCGTCGTTCGGGGAGGCGACCGGGCGCAGCAGAACCTCGCCCTCGAAAAGCTCTCGCACCTCCTCCGGAGAGGTGAGCTGGCGATGGTATTTCCGGAAGGGAGCCGCAGCCGCACCGGCCGAATTGATCTGGAGCATCTCGCGCACGGCATCGGCCGCCTCGTCAAGGAAGTCGAGAACTGCCGTGTTCTCTGCGTGTACATGCGTGGGGACCGCCAGGATGGAAGATCCGTGCTTCCCCCGGCGGGGCAGCGCTTTAGCCTGGACATGGAACTCATCGAACCGCGATCGGACAAGAAGGGTCTTCGAGCCACCCGCGAAATCGTCATGCAGATCGCGGACAAGCTGGTCGACATGGAGGACCGTTACTTTGCTCGTTGGTAACGACGTCGTCGATCTGTTCGACGCCGAAACAGACCTCGACGCCCTGCATCAGAGATTCGCGGAGCGGGTCTTCGCCGGCGATGAGCGGCGCACCATCCTCTCCAGCGCGGACCCGAGGCTTGCTCTCTGGACTTACTGGGCCGCCAAGGAGAGCGCCTACAAGGTGGTGCGGAAGATCGATCGGGACGCGATCTTCGCCCCCTCGGCCTTCGCGGTCGAAATCGAAGGACGGGACGGAGCCCGGCGCCTTCGCGGCTCGGTCAGGTATGGGCGGCGCAGGATCGGCCTGAAAGTGCAGCAGAGCGGGGCCTGGATCCACGCGCTCGCGACGCTGGGATCTCCCGGTTCTCACGCGGACTTCGTCCTGTCGGCCGTCACGCGCCGCCCGCCGCGCCGGGACCCGTCGGCCGCAGCGCGAGCCGGTGCGGTGAGGGCCCTCTCGCGCGAGCTGGGACTCCCCCTGGAGGGGCTCCGCATCGCCCGAACCCGGCCCCCGGCGGTCTTGCTGCGGGGGCGGGACATCGGTCTGGATCTCAGTCTCTCGCACCACGGTCGCTGGACGGCCTACGCGGCGGCCTTGCCGCCCGCCGGGATGCCCGGATGATCCATCGCCCGCCACTCGCCGGCCCCTCGTCCGCCGCCCCCCGTTGCGCTTGGCGGGGCGAGTCCGGCACCGGCATGGGACCGGCCCCATCCCGGGTTCGCGGGGCTTGCCGCGCCGGAATCCAGCGGCCCGCGGCGGGCGCGCTACCTTCGAGGGGCGAACCGTTTCGCGAAACCGCGCCCTCGCGCGCCACGCGGCCCACGTCATCCTGAATCAGGAGGTGCACCATGTCTGGGGAACGGGCCTCCCGGGGACGGGCCGGAAACCCGACCGGCGAAGGCGACCTCGCTCGGGACATCCGGAGAATAGCCGTGCTGAACCGGGGCGACGCCGCGACCCGTTGCCTGCGCGCCATCCGCGAGCTGCGGGTGGAGGAGCACTCGGACCTCGTCGGGATCGCCCTGTACACCGACGTCGATCAGTCGAACCCCTACGTCCGCGAGGCCGACGAGGCCGTCTCCCTGGGGCAGCCGCTGCATCGTTCCCCTGGCCATGCCCCGCGCCTCGCCTATCTGAATCAAGATCGCCTGCTGAGCGTGCTGCGTGAATCACGGGCCGACACCGTATGGCCGGGGTGGGGATTCCTCGCGGAGGATCCCGGTTTCGCCGATCGCTTGCGGACAGCGGGGATCACCTTCATTGGACCGCCCACCGAGACCCTCCGCGTCCTTGCCGACAAAGTGCACGCGAAGCGCCTGGCCGAGCAGGCCGGCGTGCCCGTTCTCCCCTGGAGCAACGGCAGCGTCGACCGGAAAACCCTTCGCGCCGAAGCCGCCCGACTGGGCTTCCCGCTCGTCATCAAGGCCACCCACGGCGGAGGAGGGCGGGGGATTCGCCGGGTGACGGGGGAAGCTAAACTGGCCGCGGCCTTCCAGTCGGCGGCGTCCGAGGCTGCCGCCGCTTTCGGCGACGGCACGATCTTCCTCGAGAAAAGCGTCGAGAAGGCGCGTCACGTCGAGGTCCAGTTCGCCGCCGATCAACACGGTGTTTTGCTGGCCCTTGGTCTCCGCGACTGCTCGGTGCAGCGACGCCACCAGAAAGTCGTCGAGGAAGGGCCGCCTCCGGGCCTTTCCGAGTCGCTCTGCCGCGAAATGCAAGAGGCCGCCCTGCGACTGGCGCGGGAGGTGGGCTACGTCGGGCTCGGAACCTGCGAATTCCTCGTCACTGGAGCCGGCGAGTTCTACTTCCTCGAAGTCAACCCGCGCCTTCAGGTCGAGCACGGAGTTACCGAGGCGCTGACGGGGTTCGACCTCGTCAAATGGCAGTTCCGCATTGCCCGGGGCGCGCGGCTCCCGGACGTCGCCCCGGAGGATCGCGGCCACGCGATCGAGGTGCGCCTCTGTGCCGAGGATCCGTCGGCCGACTTCGTGCCGACACCGGGAAGGATCGCCCTTCTGGAGCTTCCCTCCGGGCCCGGAATCCGGGTCGATTCGGGGGTTTCGCAATACGGCGCCGTGCCCCTGGAGTTCGACTCGATGATCGCCAAGATCATCGCGCACGGCGCGACGCGCGGGGAGGCCCGTGCCCGTCTGATTCGCGCGCTCCTCGACACCCGTCTGGTCATCGAGGGCGGAACGACCAACAAGGGCTTCTTGCTCGACGTCCTCGGCCATCCCGACTTTGTAGCCGGTCGGTTTTACACCGACCGGCTGGCCGAGGCGGCCATCGGCGGGGCGCCGGAGCCGCGCATGGACGTCCTGCTGGCGGCGGCCGTCCTCACCTACCAGAAGGAGCGGGGGGGGATGCGCGCGAACTTCTTCGCCGAGGCATCGCGTGGCCGGCCGCGGGTGATTCCCGCGTCGCTCGGAGCCAAGATCGCGCTCGTCTATGGCGGACACACCTACCGCCTCGAGGTCTTCGCGATCGGCGGCTGGAACTACCTCGTCTATCTCGACGGGCGGATGACGCGGTTGCGATTCATCGAGCTGGGACCTCATGGCCGGCGGATCGTTCGCGGCAGCAGTCGATCCACGGTGTTCTTCAGCGAAACCGAGGTTGAATTCAAGATCGAGCTCGACGGGAGAACCCACCGGGTCCAGCGCGACATCGGCGGAAAGGTGCGTGCGCCGGCGCCCGCGCTGCTGATCGAGATCGCGGTCAAGCCGGGCGATGAAGTCGAGACCGGCGACCGACTCGGCCTTCTCGAGGCGATGAAGACCGAAACGACGTTCGTGGCGCCCGTCTCCGGGACCATCCGCGAGATCATCGCCCAGCCCGGGGTGCAGGTCTCGGCGGGGCAGGAGATCCTGACCATCGAGCCGAGGTCGGCGGCCGGAGCGCCGGTTTCGAGAGGGCCCTTGCTGGAACTGGAGATCGAGCCGGACCCCCTCGATGCTTTCATGAACCCCGAGTCGCTCCGGCCCGATCTCACGCGTGCCTCCGAGCTGAGTAAGCCGGCGCTTGCGGCCGCCACGGCGGCGCTGCTGTCCGAGACCCAACGGATTCTCATGGGCTACGACGTGAATCCTCCCCGTGCACAGATGATTGTCGAGATTCTCGATGCGCCCCTTCAGGGGATCACGGCGCCGCTTCAGGCCGAGCTTGCCCGTCTGGCGGGGGTGATTCCGCTGTTGGCCAGCCTGGAAGCCCTTTTCAGCCGCGCGCCGGGCCGTCTCGAGGGCGGCGAGCTCGGCCCGTCGAACGATGCGCGCATGACGCTCTATCTGCGCCGGATCGCGGCGGAGGGTGCGGGGCTCGACGCGGGGTTTCTGGATCAGCTACGTCGCGTGCTCGTCTACTACGGGGTCACGGAGCTGGAGCCCACCGAGGCCCTGTTTCGCGCGGTGCTCCGCCTGTGCGCCGCCCGCACGACGCTTGAACTTCGCAGCCGGATCGTCATGCTGATCCTGAACCTCCTGATCCGTCTTGTTCGGCGGGGCGAGCCCTTCACGGATGATTCCGCGCTCCTCGACGGACTGGATCGTCTCGTTCGCCTGAGAGGGGCGGTATCGAACGGCGTTTCCGACCTCGCGGCTTATGCCCGCCATCTGATAGTGGACGGGACGGGAGCCGAACGGCCGGCCGGAGCGGACGGGCGCGAGGCCGATCCGTCGCTCACGCTCGTGACTCCGCCCGACCCCATGGCGCTGGCTCGACAGGCGGCGGAGGTTGGACTTGATCCGGAAACGGCGCGGCGGATGGAAATATGGCGGCTCGCCGGCTTCCAGCTGAAGCCGCTCGAAAGCCTCCCCGGCTTTCACCTCTTCCGCGGCCGTGCGAGGAATCAGATCGATGACGAGCGAATCTTCTGCTTCGCCGAGGTGAACGACCTCGGGCCTGATGCTCCCAATCATCCCGACACCAACCTGCTGGCGCGGCGTTTCCGCGATGCGATCGAGGCCTTGCGATCCATCCAGGGCCTTTACGACCCGAACCATCGTCTTCACTGGAACCGCCTCTATATCTTCCTGCGCCCCCCTCTCGTCGTTGACGATCAGCTCGTCGATCAAATGGTGTCTCGTCTCGCGTCCGAGACTGCGCATCTCGGACTCGAAAAGATCATCGTTCGCTTTGCCCGGGTCGATCCGCTGAATCCCGGAGCTCCGCCCCAAATGATGGAAGTGCTCGGAGGCAATCCGACAGGGAGTCGTGTCGAGACGAGCCTTCGCGTGCCACACAGCAAGCCGTTGGAGCCCGCCACGCCTTACGAACGCAAGGTGGCCATGGCCCGCGCGCGTGGGCTGACCTATCCGTACGAGGTCATCCGCCTGTTCATGGCCTACGGTCCGACGGACCGGACGGGCCCGGGCCGGCCACTAGGGCCCGGAGAGTTCATTGAGTACGACCTAGCCGGCGGACGAGCCCTGCCGGTGCAGCGCCCCTTCGGTGAGAACGAAAGCGGGGTCGTCTTTGGCACGATCCGCACGCCCACGGCCAAGTATCCGGAAGGAATGCGGCGGGTTCTCCTGCTCAGCGATCCCACGCGAAGCATGGGCGCGCTGACGGCGAGTGAGTGCGACCGGATTACCGCAGCCATCGATCTCGCCGAGCGCGAGGGCATTCCCGTGGAGTGGGTGGCCGTCTCGGCCGGCGCCCACATCGCGATGGACAGCGGCACCGAGAATCTCGACGCCACGGCCCGCGTGGTGCGGCGCCTCGTTACCTTCACCGACGCGGGGGGCGAGGTGAATCTCATCCTGGCCGGCGTGAATGTGGGCGCACAGAGCTACTTCGACGCCCTCGCGACCATGGGAGTGGACACAAGAGGCGTTCTGATCATGCTCACCAGTTCCTCGATGGTGCTCACGGGCGTCGCGGCGCTGGAAGCCTCCGGAGGCGTTGCGGCTGAGGACGAGTTGGGAATCGGCGGTTACGAGCGAACCATGGGACCGAACG
>JAUYMQ010000578.1 GCA_030698575.1 Deltaproteobacteria bacterium | reverse complement strand
TCCGCAAGGCTGCTCCAGGGTCCCGGCCCGGCGGGGCCTACCCCCCGAAAAGTCAGTGTTCCCGGCTATTTAGCAATTAAGGGTCCGTCCTTCGCACCACCGGCCGGCGGACCCTCGCAGCGGAAACCGCCAGAGGAATCTTCATGAAGATCAAGAACCTGGAGCTGTGCGGCTTCAAGTCCTTCGTGGACCGCACGGTCTTCGAATTCCCGACGGGAATCACGGCTGTCGTGGGCCCGAACGGCTGCGGAAAGTCCAACATTGTCGATGCCATCCGCTGGTCGATGGGCGAGATGAGCGCCAAGCACCTTCGCGGCAAGTCAATGGAGGACGTGATCTTCAACGGGAGCGCCAAGCGCTCCCCGGTCAACATGGCCGAAGTCACGATTACCTTTTCGACAGAGGACGGCATTGCCCCCCCCCAGTACGCCGGCTTCTCTGAAATCAGCATCACGCGCCGTGTCTTCCGGGACATGGAGAGCGAGTATCTCATCAACAAGGTCCCCTGCCGGCTGCGTGATGTCCTCGAGCTTTTCATGGGGACAGGCGTCGGGACCAAGGCCTACGCCATCGTGGAGCAGGGACACATCGCTGATCTCGTGAGCGCGCGCGCGGCCGACCGCCGCGGCCTCATCGAGGAGGCCGCCGGCATCACGAAGTACAAGAGTCGCAAGAACGCCGCCCTCCGAAAGCTCGAAGCGACCGACCAGAACCTCCTCCGCGTGAACGACATCGTCCATGAGGTCCGGCGCCAGATGGGTAGCCTGGAGCGTCAGGCCCGGCGGGCCGAACGCTTCAAGACGCTGCGGGACGAGTTGCGCCTCCTCGATATCGATCTTTCGGCCCGGCAGTCGCGGTCGCTTGCCCGCGAGGTCGAGGAAGGAAGCGAGAGGCTCGCCGTGCTCGGGAGGGAGCTGGATTCCCTTTCGGCCTCGATTGCATCGGATGAGGGCGCGGCAGAGGCGCTGCGCCTCGAGATGGTCGAGCACGAGCGCGCCCTCGAGCGGAAGCAGACCGAACTGTTTGATCTGAAGAGCACCATTGCCAGGCACGAGTCCCGGATCGACCTGCTCAAGAAGGACCGGGAGAACCTCCAGCTCCAGCAGGCCCGTGGCGGGACGGAGATCGAGAGGCTGCGCGGAGAGTGCTCGCGGTTCGAGAGCGAGCGCGTCAGGGTCCTGGGCGACCGCGACACGGCGCTGAAGGGGCTCAAGGAGAAGGAAACCGCGCAGTCGGAGGCGGAAGCCCTGCTGGCGCAGGTGGTTACACGTGAGGTGGAATTGGCCGAGGAAATTCAGCGTGCGGGCGAGGCGCTTTCGGCGCGAATTGCCGAAGCCGCTGCCGTCGAGCGGTCGATCGCGGAGTTGCGACAACGGCAGAGCGAGGTGAAAGAGCGCGCCGAGGCAGGAGAAGGCGGGGCCGGCGAACTGCGCCTCAGGCTCATGTCGCTTGCCCCCGAGATTGAGTCTACGACTACGAAGTTGCAGCGCGAACGGGCAGAGAAGGACGGGCAGGTCCTCGAGCGGGAGTCTCGGGTGGCGCGCGTGGAAAGCCTCCGGGGCGAGGTTGCCGAACTCGAGACGGCATGGCACACCGCCCGCGAGGGGCTGCGGGTCATGGAAAGCCGGCTCTCTTCGCTGCGGGAGTTCGAGGCAGGCTACGAGGGCTATCAGGACGGTGTGCGCGTTATCCTGTCGCGCGAGCGTGAGGGGGGTGGGGGCAGCGGGCGCGTGCTGGGACTTCTCACTGAAGCGATCGAGGCGCCGACGGAGTACGAGAAGGCAGTCGAGGCGGCGCTTGGCGAGCGCCTCCAGTCCGTCGTTGTCCGCGACCTCGACGACGGCATCGAGTCAGTCAAGTATCTGAAGGCGTCCGGATCCGGGCGCTCGAGCTTCCTCCCGCTCGCGCTTCGCCAGCGCGAGCAGGCGACCGGCGCGCCGCCCGACCCGGTGCTGGCGCCCCCTCTTGCAAGGTTCCTGCGCGTGGAACCTCCCTACCATGACGTTGTGGAAGCGCTTCTCCGGCGCGTTTACGTGGTCGACACCCTCGAGCGGGCGGCGGCCATCTGGCGCGCCGGTGGTTTCGACGGGACGCTGGTGACGAAAGAGGGGGACGTTCTGGATCCGACGGGGATGATGACCGGCGGGAGCGCCCGGGCGACGGGCGGACTCATTTCCCGCAAGCGGGAGATCCGGGAGATGGACGGCGGGCTGCCGGAAACCCAGGCGGCCTGTGAACGCGCCGAAGCGGCATTCACGGAACGCAAGGCGGCGCTCGAGGCGGCGCAGCGCGCACTCGAGGAAGCGGGTTCGGCCCTGCATGCGCGGGAACTGGATTCCGTCTCCCTCGAGCGGGCCCTGGAGCGCCTGGAAGCTGAACGCGATGCGCTGTCACGGGCCCTTTCCCTTCGAGAAGAAGATGTCCGGAGCATCGCCGGCTCGTTCGAACAGCTGGGCCGCGATCTCGATCAGGCAGTGTCCCGGCAGCAGCAGCTTGGCGAGGAGCGCACGGCTCGGGAGAGCGAGATCGCGACGTTGCGCGAGCGCCGTGCCTCGCTCGTGGTCGATCTCGATGCTGCACGGCTGGAAGCAACCGAACTAAGAGTAGAGTCCGCGGGGCTCATCGAGAGAGGGCAGGGCCTTGAGCAGGAGGCACAGCGGCTCGGTCAATCAATTCTGGAATCTGACGCGCGCGCGCAGTCGCTCCAGGAGGAAATCGAGGGCGCCCAGACCCGGATTGCCGCCATCGAAACCGAACTGGTCGCCTGCGACGAAGCCCTGGCGGTGTTGATGGTGCAGCACGCCCAGGGGGGCGATGCGCTCGGCAAGGACCGGGAGGGGATTGAGGCGTTCACCGTCCGGCTTCAGGCCATCGACAGCCGGGTGCGGGAGTTGCGCCACGCGCATCAGGCGCGGGGCGAGCAAGTCAACAAGTTTCAGGTGGCCCAGAAGGAGATTGAACTCCGTCTCCAGCACCTGACCGAAAGCGTGTACGAGAAGTACCAGGTGCGGCTGGACGACCTCGAGATCGACGAAGCAGCGGTCGTGGATCACGAGGCGCGAGAAGCGCGTCGCGCGGAGCTCCGTGCGCAGCTCGAACGGCTTGGCGAAGTGAGCCTCGGCGCGATCGAGGAGTACCAGGAGCTTTCCGAGCGCTACCGCTTCCTCACCGAGCAGAGCGAGGATCTCCGGCGCACGATCGAATCGCTGCAGAACGCCATCCAGAAGATCAACCGGACGAGCCGGAAGCTGTTCATCGACACCTTTGAGCAGGTTTCGAAGAAGTTTGAAGAAACCTTTCCGCAGCTCTTCAACGGCGGCAAGGCGCGGCTTTCCCTGACCGAAGGCGAGGATGTTCTCGAGGCGGGCGTCGAGATTGTGGCGCAACCTCCGGGCAAGCGGTTGCAAAACGTGACTCTCCTGTCCGGCGGCGAGAAGACGCTTACGGCGGTGAGCCTCCTCTTTGCGATCTTCCAGGTCAGGCCCAGCCCCTTCTTCCTGCTGGACGAGGTCGACGCTGCGCTCGACGATGCCAACGTAGGGCGCTTCAACACGTTGCTCCATGAAATGACCGCCCGATCCCAGTTCGTGCTCATCACCCACAACAAGGCCACCATCGAGCTGGCGGACACGCTTTACGGGATCACGATGGAAGACCCCGGCATCTCGAAGGTCGTTTCGGTCAAGCTCCAGTAGCTTTGGATAGCCTCCCGGATCGCGGTTCCCCTTCCAAATGCGTCCACAGCGGATCCCACTTTTCGAAACTACAATGACGTCGCCGTT
>JAUYMQ010000567.1 GCA_030698575.1 Deltaproteobacteria bacterium | reverse complement strand
TCGTCGGCCCGGGGCGGGATGGCGGGGTCTCCCTCGGTTGCAAGGGCGATCACGCGGCCGTCGCGCGCGCGCACTTCCTCCATGTTCGAGAGCACCTTCTCGTAGGTCTTCCCCTTCGTGACCAGGATCACGACCGGCATCTTCTCGTCGATGAGCGCGATCGGCCCGTGCTTCATCTCGCCAGCCGGGTAGCCTTCGGCGTGGATGTAGGAAATTTCCTTGAGCTTCAGCGCGCCCTCGAGCGCGATGGGATAGTTCGTGCCGCGCCCGAGATACAGAAAGTCGCGGGCGTGCGAATACTTCTTCGCCACAGCTTTGATCTGGCCGTCCAGATCCAGAACTTCCTCCACCCGCTTGGGGAGGCGGAGCAGCGCGTGCAGGTGCTCGCGGGCCCGGGCGGCGTTGAGCTCCTTCCGCCTGCGGCCCAGATGAATGGCCAGCAGGTAGAGGGCCACGATCTGCGTGGTGAAGCACTTCGTGCTGGCGACGCCGATCTCGGGGCCCGCGTGTGTGTAGAGCGTGCTGTGGGCCTCCCGTGAGATACCCGATCCCTCGGTGTTCGAGATCGCCGCGACGAATGCTCCCTTCTGCTTCCCCTCCCGCAGCGCAGCGAGCGTGTCGGCGGTCTCTCCCGACTGCGATACGGCGATGAGCAGAGTGTCGGCGCCGACGATGGGATTCCGGTAGCGGTACTCGCTGGCGAGATCCACCTCGGCGGGAATGCGGGCAAGCTCCTCGATCATGAACTTCCCGATCAGAGCGGCATGCCAGGCCGTCCCGCAGGCCACAAGGTGCACGCGATTGATCCCGGCGAGCACCTTTTCAGGAATCTCGAAGCCGTCGAAGGAGACATGGCCGGTTTCCTCGTCGACGCGGGTTCCGATGGTCTCAACGATGGCGCGGGGCTGTTCGAAGATCTCCTTCTGCATGTAGTGCTTGTAGCCACCCTTCTCCGCCATGACCGGCGACCATGTGATGGTGAGAGGCTCGACGCTCACCTCGCGCCCCGCAAGCATCGACACCCGGATGGTCTTGTTGGTCACGACCGCCATTTGCCCGTCTTCAAGGGCGACGACGCGCTGCGTGTAGGCAAGGATGGCGGGGATATCGCTGGCGATGAAGTTCTCCCCCTCGCCGTATCCGAGGATGAGGGGGCTGGCGCCGTTCTTCGCCGCGATAATCTGATCGGGATGGCCCTCCGACAGCACCGCAACCGCGTAGGAGCCCTCCGCCTCGAGAAGCGCCGAGCGCACGGCTTCCTCGAAGGAAGAGCCCCCCTTGAGATGAAGATTGACGAGGTGGGCCAGGATCTCGGTGTCGGTTTCGCTCTTGAACTTCGCCCCCTCGCGAAGCAGGCGCTGCTTGAGGTCGATGTGGTTTTCGATGATCCCGTTGTGGATGATGGCGATCTTGCCCGCCCGGTGCGGGTGAGCATTCACCGTCGAAGGCTTGCCGTGCGTGGCCCAGCGCGTGTGCCCCACGCCAATGGTGCCGGTGGGCTTTTCCTGCTCGACAAGGGCGACGAGGTTGGCGAGCTTCCCCTGGGTTTTCACCACCTGCACGCGGCCGTCGTTCAGCAGCGCCACGCCCGCCGAGTCATAGCCCCGGTACTCGAGCTTGCGAAGCGTCTCGAGAAGAACAGGAAGCGCGTCCCGGTGTCCTATATATCCGACAATCCCGCACATCAGTCCTTCCTCCTTCGCCTCTCGGCCCACCCCTCGATGATTCGCTGCTTGCCGCGCCCGACGGCGAGCGAGCCCGCGGGCACGTCCTTGGTGATCGTCGATCCCGAACCCACGTACGCCCCCCGGCCTACCGTGACGGGCGCCACGAGCTGCGTGTTCGAACCGATGAAGGCGCCGTCCTCGATGATCGTCCGGTGCTTGCCCTCGCCGTCGTAGTTGCAAGTGATCGTGCCTGCGCCCACGTTGACGCCGGCGCCGATCGTGGCGTCGCCGATGTAGGTGAGGTGATTCACCTTCGAGCCCGGGCCGATCTCGCTCTTCTTGATCTCGACGAAGTTGCCCACCCTGGCGCCCTGCCGAAGAACGGTCTCGGGCCGCAGGTGCGCCATGGGTCCGATCGACACGCCATCCTCGACCGTCGATTCGCGGATGACGCAACCGGGCTTCACGTGCACGGCGTTGCCCATGCGGGCGTCAACGATCACGGATCCCGTTTCCACTGTGCACGCCTCGCCGATGGACGTCTCGCCCCCAATCTCCACGTTGCTCCCGATGACGGTGTCGGCGCCGATGCGGACGCGCGGGCCGATCCAGGCACTTTCCGGGCTGGCCAGGGTCACCCCCGCCTCCATGTGCCTCTCGTTGATTCGATCGCGCAGCCGCGCAGCGGCTCGCGCCAGCTCAGCCTTCGTGTTGATCCCTTCGAGCTCGCCGGAATCGGCGGCTTCCACCGCGCTCACCTCGAGCCTGTCAGAGACGGCGATCTCGACGACATCGGTCAGGTAGTACTCCCCCTGGTCGTTCTCCGGGCGCAGGCGGTCGAGCAGCCCGCGCAGCACGCCGGCGCCGGCGATCAGAACGCCCGAGTGAACCAGATTGACACGCTTCTCAGCAGCGGAGGCATCGCGCTCTTCGCGGATCGCCTTCACCGAGCCCTTCTTCCCCTTCTGGAGAACCCGTCCATAGCCCGTCGGATCGGCAAGCCGCATCGCCAGCAGCGTGATGGCCGCCCCGCTTTCGGCGTGCGATTCCCGGAGGGCCTGGAGCGTCTCCGGGCGCACGAGCGGGCCGTCGCCGTAGAGCACCAGCACGTCGCCCTTAAACTCCGTCATCTCCCGCAGCGCCACCTGGGCGGCGTGACCGCTGCCGAGTTGCGGCTCCTGGACTACGAAGCGCGCGCCGGCGCCGCCGCAACGCTCCCGGATCTCATCGGCCTGGTGGCCGACCACGACGACGATCTGGGCGGGCTCGAGGGCCGCGGCCGTCGCGAGCGGGTAGGCCAGCATCGGCTCCCCGAGGATCTCGTGGAGAACCTTCGCCCGCCCGGACCGCATCCGCGTGCCCTTCCCGGCGGCGAGAATGAGTGTGGCAAGTGGGGTCATGTCGGTTAGAAACTCAATCGGATGGGGGAAAGCGCTCCTTGAGACACAGCCCGAGGGGGCGACCGGAACGAACAGTGGCCGATATTATGACACGAACGGACCCCTCCGGGCAGGGGTTTTCGAGGAGAGGCGCCCCGGGGCGGGCCGAACCCAGACGCGAAGATTTCCTGGAGTGCGCCTCAGCCTGCGGTCCCGGCCGCCTTGCGATTATCCGCTTCGGCGGCCGCCGCCAGCTCTTTCTGGGCGCTGTTGTACATCTGCCGGGCGAAGGCGAAACCGATGGCGGGCGAGAGCCGGTGGAGCCACCAGGCGACGCGCCACCAGGCCGGGTGGATGATGATCGCCTCGTTGCGGGCGATGGAACGGAGCGCCTTCTCGGCGAATACGTTCACGTCGAGCGGCCGCAGCGGCTCCCACATCCGCTGCTGAGCTTCATGCAACAGCGGTTGCAGCAGCTTCCCGTGCACGCCGCCGTCGAAGAGGATCGGCGTGCGGATCACGCCCGGGCAGAGCGCGCTCACGCGGACGCCGAGGGGCGCCGCCTCGATCCGTAGCGAGGTCGTGAGCCCCACGACCGCGTGCTTCGTGGTCGCATAGCTCGCGTTCATGGGGAAGGGCGTGAGCCCGGCCATCGAGGCGGTGTTCACGAGATGGCCGAATCCCTGCTGCACCATCACCGGATAGGCCGCCTGGATGCCGTTGATCACACCGCGGAGGTTGATGTCGATGACACGGTTCCAGTCCTCGATCTGGCAGTAGCGCGTCTCGCCGGCGATTGCGATCCCCGCGTTGTTGAACATGAAGTCGAGGCGCCCTTCTCCGGCGACCGTCTCCTGGATGAGCTTCTCGACCGCCTTGAAGTCGGCAACGTCCAGCTGCACAGCGGTGGCCCGGCCTCCGCTGGAACGGATGCCGGCCGCCACCTCCTCGGCAAGATCCGCCTGCAGATCCCCCAGCACCACGCGGGCGCCCCGCCGGGCGAGCGTTTCACCGAAAGCGCGGCCGATTCCGGAGGCCCCCCCGGTAATTACCGCGACTGCGTCCCTGTAGACCCGCAGACCGCCAGCTTCAGTCATGTCCCGCCTCCCTTGCTGTCACTGCTCTCGGGCCTCATCATCGATCGGCCCTCCGCTCCCGACTTTCCGGAATTCTACCACACTGGCGCACCCGGGCGTCGCTTCACTCAGGAATGAGCCCCATGCGATCCCAGCGAATCCGGCCGGTTTCGGGATCGCGCGAGAAATAGACGTGCGAGACACGGCCGATGATTCCATCCACCGGAACGGCTCCGTAGCTCCGGCTGTCGAGCGAGCGCGAACGGTCGTCGCCCATGAGAAAGAAGGTGCCGGGGGCAATGACCGCATCATCGAATTTCACGTCGCTCGGCATATAGCCGTCCGCCACGCCGTTCACGTACACCTCCCGGTGCTTGAAGCGAACCTGGGCGCCCGGGAGCCCGATGACGCGTTTCACGTTGATACCGTGTGGTTCGACGGGCGATCGAAAGGCGACCAGATCACCGCGCGCCGGCGTAGAGCTGCGGTACGCGCGTTTGTCCACGACGAAATGGTCGCCGGGAAGCATCACCGGGAGCATGCTGCCGGTCGACAGCCGAAAGGCCTGCGCAAGATGTCCCCTCACGACAGCCCGCGTCACGTCCACTCCGAGCGACAGGACGACGAACCAGGCGGCGTAGAGCAGCGCCCGCTTCCAGCGGGCATCGAGGATGGGCCGGCCTCTGCGAGCCTGGCGCGCCGCGTCCAGGCAGACGCCGGTGGCGAAAAAGACGCCGATAGCCACCGGCGCGAAGAGCGCCGCGCGGCCACCGCGCAGCCGGAGGCCGAGCCACGCGACCGCCGGGAAGAATGCGATGTAAAGGAGCGAAGCTGCGAAGGCGCCGGCGAGCTTGCCGGCGTAGAGCTGGCCGAGACCCGGCGCGAAGAGCGAGAGCAGGACGGCCACCCAGGGCCGGCGCCGTG
>JAUYMQ010000566.1 GCA_030698575.1 Deltaproteobacteria bacterium | reverse complement strand
CGAAGCCGAGCAGCGCGCGCGCGGTGAGCAGAAGGACGAGACAGAACGCGTTGCCCGTGACCAGGTGCGAGACCACGCTCCACTCCGCGAGAAGGTGCAGGACGGTCAGGCCCCCCAGCACCACCTGCACGGCAAGCAGCGCCGACGCCAGCAGAATCTTCCCGCCCACCCGCGCGCGCAACTCCGGCTCGCGAAGCGTGTACCGCGCGGCGCCCGTGAAGAGCAGCACGAGCGACCCCGCAATCGCGCGGTGGCCCCACTCGAGCAGCACGCGAAAGTCCAGCCGCGGCAGAAGCGATCCGAAGCAGTAGGGCCAGTCGGGGCATGCGAGCCCCGCCCCGTGGGCGCGCACGATGGCGCCGAACACGATCAGCATCCACGTGAGCCCCACGAGTGCGAAAAACAACCGCCCCGCGCGGCGCGCGTGAAGCGCGACATCGAACTGCCGATCCATCTCTCTCCTCACGCAATGGCCGGCGCTCAATATAGAGGCCGCTCGCCCAGCCCCGCAACATTCCAAGGAATTCTTTACTTCCCCGGATCGGTGTGATTTCATGGCGCCGATGAAAACGCCCGCCACGGGGAAAGGCGTGCGCAAACGACCCGCCGCGACGCGCAAGGCGCGGCGCCCCCCCGGCGTGGCAGCGAAGGGCAAGCCAGAGCGCCCCGCAGCCGTGCGCTCCGTTCATCCCCGCACCAAGCTGAATGATCTCACCGGCGAGGAGTGGCTCTTTCGCTCGCGCTCGGTGCTGCAGACCGCCTATCCGTCGGCCTACGGGCACAAGCTGCGCAAAGCCCACGGCGCCAACAAACCCCCACAGCTCATGAAGGAGCTCGTCGAGTTCTTCACGAAGCCGGGCGCCTGCGTGCTCGATCCCTTTGCCGGCGTGGGCGGGACGCTGCTCGGCGCGTCGGTTGCCGGGCGTCGCGCCATCGGCATCGAGATCAACCCGGCCTGGCGTGACATTTATGAGCGGGTCTGCGCCGAGGAGGAAATCGCGCCCCAGACCTTCATCGTGGGCGATTGCCTGAAATCTCTCGACGGCATCGAGGCGGGAAGTGTGGACTTCGTGGCCACCGACCCCCCCTACAACCGCCAGTTCGAGCGCACCATGTGCAACGGCGCCTACGAGAACGCAAACCGCCGCACTGATTTCAACTCCGCCTTCAGCGACCATCCCGAGGATTTCTCGAACAGCGCGAGCTACGGCGAGTTCCTCGACCGGATGGAGCGACTCTTCGGGAAGCTCCTCCCCCTGCTTCGCACCGACGGCTACGCCGCGGTCATCCTCCGCAACGCGTACCAGGACGGTGAGTACATGATGACGCAGGCCGACGTGGCCGAGCGCGCGCGCCGCCCTGTTCTTCGGGAAGGCAAGCACGACCACCGCTTCTTCCTGAAGGGGGAGATCATCTGGTACCAGGCCGGATCGCGCCTGCGCCCCTACGGCTACCCCTACGCTTTCGTCCCGAACATCGCCCACCAGACGATCGTCGTGCTGCGGAAAGAGCGCGTGCGAACGCGCCCGCGGCGCCGCGCGGGAACCGCGCCTTGAGAGAGAGCCCGGTAGCGCGGCGAAAGCGCGCGGGAGCCATCGCGCGCCGACTTCGGAAGGCCTACCCCGGCGCGGGGTGCACGCTCGATTTCGTCGATCCGCTTCAGCTGCTCGTGGCCACGATCCTCTCGGCCCAGTGCACCGACGAGCGGGTGAACGAGGTTACGAAAACGCTCTTCCGCAAGTACCGCAAGGCCGAGGACTTCGTCCGCGCGCCCCCCGACGAGCTCGAGGAGGACATCCGCAGCACCGGCTTCTATCGCCAGAAAGCCCGGGCCATCCGCGAGCTGTCGCGGGATCTGCTGCACGAGCACGGCGGGAAAGTGCCCCGGGCGCTCGAGGATCTGGTGAAGCTCAGAGGCGTGGGGCGAAAGACGGCGAACGTGGTGCGGGCGGCGGTGTGGGGCGAAGCGGGCATCATTGTCGACACACACGTGAAGCGCCTCTCCGGCCCGCGGCTCGCCCTCACACGGGAGACCGACCCGGTCAAGATCGAGTTCGATTTGCAGAAGCTTCTGCCGGAAAAAGACTGGAGCCTCTTCTCGCAGGCGCTGATCCTTCACGGGCGGCATTGTTGCAAGGCGCGGAAGCCCGAATGCCCGGGCTGCGCGCTGGCCGATCTCTGCCCTTTTTCCCCGAAGACCCGGCCGTGAGAGGAGCGTGCGGGGCAATAGCCCGCTCCGTCCTGTCTCTGTTTTGGGTTATGATGGCCGCGATTTCGGTCCGTCCCGGAGTTCTTTGATGCACCCACTTGAAACCTATCTCCGCTCGCTCAGCCGAATTCGTTCCTCCGGGAGCGGGGTCGACGAAACCTCCTACTACGGTCCTCTGGAGACTCTCTTCAACGAAATTGGAAAAACCCTTAAGCCCAAGGTGCGTTGCATCATCACGCTCAAGAATCGAGGGGCGGGGCATCCGGATGGCGGTTTGTTCACCGCCGATCAATTCCAAAAACCATCGGCCGAGACACCGCTGCCCGGGCAACTCCCCGCTCGCGGTGCCCTCGAAGCCAAGCCGACCAAAGACAGTGTCCGCCAAATCGCAAGAACCAAGCAGGTCAAGGACTACCTCTCTAAGTACCGGCAACTTCTCATCACGAACTACCGCGACTTCGCATTGACCACGAGGGGAGGGGATGGAGAACCGATCATCCTTGAAAGCTATTCCCTTGCCGCCGATGAGCGGGCTTTCTGGGAAGCAGCGGCACACCCTCGCGCAACCGCTACCACGCAGGGAAAGCGACTCGAAGACTACCTGAAACGAGTGATGATGCATGCTGCGCCACTGGCGGCACCTGAGGACGTGGCCTGGTTTCTGGCATCCTACGCACGCGACGCTCTCTCCCGAATCGAGAACGCGGATCTGCCAGCGCTAAAAGCGGTTCGGACATCCTTGGAAGAGTCCCTCGGACTCCAGTTTGAAGGCCCGAAGGGTGAACATTTCTTCCGATCGACGCTCGTGCAAACGCTCTTTTATGGAGTCTTCTCGGCCTGGGTACTTTGGAGCAAGGAACACCGACCCACGGATCAAAAGGCCTCCTTCGACTGGAAGGCGGCCGCGTGGTCCCTCCATGTACCGATGATCCGCACGCTCTTCGAACAGATCGCGACGCCGAGTCAACTCGGCCCCCTGGGGCTGGTCGAAGTGCTCGACTGGAGCGCCGCGACCCTGAACCGTGTGGATCGTGCCAACTTCTTCGAAAAGTTCGATGAAGGCCAAGCAGTTCAGTACTTCTACGAACCATTCCTCGAGGCCTTCGATCCCGCGCTTCGGAAGCAACTGGGAGTCTGGTACACACCTATGGAGATCGTCCAGTACATGGTGGCACGGGTGGATACCGTGCTTCGAGAGGATCTGGGGCTCGAAGATGGTTTGGCGGATCCCAATGTCTACGTACTCGACCCATGCTGCGGCACCGGCACTTTCCTCGTTGAAGTTCTCAAGCGAATCGCCAACACGCTCCGTGAGAAAGGTTCCGATGCTCTCTTGGCACAGGATCTAAAACGCATTGCCCGCGATCGGGTTTTTGGTTTCGAAATCCTCCCGGCCCCCTTCGTCGTCGCGCACCTTCAACTGGGGCTCCTGCTCCGAAACCTGGGAGCGCCGCTTGAAGACTACGGAGAGCGCATCAGTGTCTATCTCACCAACGCCCTAACCGGGTGGGAACCGCCCGTGGGTTCGCCGGCAACCCCGGCATTTCCCGAGTTTGTAGCCGAGCGCGACGCCGCCGCACAAGTGAAACGAGCGGAACCCATCTTGGTGGTTCTGGGTAATCCACCGTACAACTCCTTCGCGGGCGTGAGCCCGGCCCAAGAGCTGGGCTTGGTGGATCCATACAAGGAGGGCTTGATTTCTGAATGGAAGATCAAGAAGTTCAATCTCGACGATCTTTACATTCGCTTCTTTCGTTTGGCAGAGCGACGCATCGCGGAGATGACAGGCAAGGGAATCGTTTGCTACATCTCGAACTTTTCCTACCTCAGCGATCCATCATTTGTAGTTATGCGAAAGCGGTTTTTGAATGAATTTGACAAGCTCTGGTTTGATTCAATGAATGGAGACAGTAGAGAGACAGGAAAGCTCACGCCTGATGGAAAACCGGATCCGTCCGTTTTCTCAACAGAGCGAAACCGCGAGGGCATACGGGTCGGAACGGCCGTGGGCCTAATGGTGCGTGGAGCCGCCGACAGGAAGAAGTATTCCGTCAGATTTCGTAATTTCTGGGGCGCATCCAAGCGAAGAGATCTACTCGAAAGCCTTCAGACGGCGAACTTTGAGGCCTGTTATGAGCACGCCTCTCCGCGGGAGAGTAACCGATTCTCGTTTCGGCCACAGAATGTTTCAGATCAGTACATGGGATGGCCGAGGCTCGTCGAACTATCCCTCGAATCTCCCAGTAATGGGCTGATGGAAAAACGCGGAGGGGCTCTAATTGATATTGATAGGGACGTTCTAGGGAGCCGGATGAAAGTTTACTACGATCCTGATGCATCATGGAATGAGATTGGATCCCTCCATCTCGGCTTGAAACGGAACGCAGCCCGTTTTGATGCTGTGAAGACTCGCAAGAAAGTGATTACTTCTGAATCGTTTGATAGCAACCGTTTGCGCCGCTATGTCATGCGGCCCTTCGATTCGCGCTGGTGTTATTACAGTTCGGTCCGTCCACTTTGGAATGAACCCCGTCCAACTTTATGGGTGCAGTGCTGGGAAGGGAACCGCTTCTTGCTGAGCCGAGTAAAGGCCGATAAGACACCGGAGGGCCCCCCATTTTATTTTGTCAAAGGGTTGTCCGATGACCATCTATTGGCACC
>JAUYMQ010000563.1 GCA_030698575.1 Deltaproteobacteria bacterium | reverse complement strand
CCCTCGGGACTGCCTGGTACGCGATGGCCGGTTGCAATTTCTACCCTAATGCTCAAAACCGGGATCCGTTCCTCGCTGCTGAGTGTCTTCCGCCCAGTGCGGAAAACCGGACGCTCGCGACACGGAGCCCACCTGGTAATACAGGGTTTAAATTCACTGGCCACGTCGGCTGTGGCGGTCACCCCATGCAAGTGGCGGCTCCTCGGAGCCGCCTTTCGCTTTGCGCCCGGACATCGAAGAGAGAGACCGGAGAAAAGAGGCGGCACAAAAAGCGAAGCCCCCGGAACACAAGTTCCGGGGGCTCTGCTGTTTCGGAGACCGCCCCCGCTTGGGCGGCCCTGCTGGGGAGGAGGCTAGTTGCGACGCCGCCGGAGCCGCGCGAGGCCGGCCAGCCCCGCACCCAGGAGCGCGATGGAGCCTGGCTCCGGAAGCTGGAACTCGGCCGAGGCCCTTCCCTTCGACTTCACGTTGAAGAGATCGATCCGCTCGCCCGCCTCGCTGGAGCTGACCAGCGTCAGCGCCAGCGCGCCAGCCGTCATGCTGCTGAGCGTGGCGTACTCTTCCGTGAAACGTGAATTGGCGCTCGTGTTCAGCGTGCTGAACCAGAGGTTATCCAGCTGGAAGCCGAGGTTGAGCGTCACAATTCCGTCGGTCATGTTGACGCCCGGATCGAAAGTGACGTTCGTCAGCATTCCCGCGATGTAGACGGTCTTGCCGCTCACGATCTCGAGCGTGGAGTCCATGAAGGTGAACGGATCGTTCATCGACTGCTGGATCTTTTTCTGAAACTTCACCTTCGCGCCGACGATGGTCTCGAAATCCGTCGGTTGAGTAACCACGGTGTCATCGGCGTACTGGACCGCGATTACATTCCCTTTCTTGATCTGAAGCTCACCGGGCTTGTCCCCCTTGGCCGGCTTGAAGGTCCACTTGTCAATCTGCATATAGAGCTTCGGCCCCAGCGGCAATGCCGAAGCCTCGTGGACGCTCGCAGCGAAACCGAAAAGAACCAGCACAGCTAAGATGATTAACCTGGATCGCATTCTCTTTGTGCCTCCCTCCCCGTGGCATCCAACTCCGCGGCACGCCTATCCCCGGGTGGGTAGCCGGCACCGCGGAACTGCCCAACGCTGTCTGTATTTATCGGCGCTGGCGTCACGGAGCTTGAGAGGTACTGGAAGCTTCCATGCAATCAGGGAGGTCGGCGGAGGGCCTGCTGCCGGGGGAAAGGACGGATGTCCCGGAAACGGGACATCGCCCCCGGTGTGGTGACGCGAATGGTCACCCTGTCTGTGGGGTTTAGCGGTTTGAGAGGCCGCGAAGGCCTGAAATCAGGCCTGTGGCGGCGAGGGGGCGTGCTTGATGAGCCAGTCAGCAATGAGAGGGAAGACGTTCTGGCGAGCCGCGTCGGAGAGCAGGATGTCTCCGTGGCCGTAGTCGCGATCGTCGCCGGACACCTTTCCGAAGAGGCGGTAGGTCTTCTCGGTCGCAGGCGCCCGATCGACGGCCGGGCGCACGCTGTCCGGAGGCGCAATGTTGTCGAGCGACGGCTGGATGACCAGGAGCGGGCATCGAAGGTGCGTCAGGGTGCCGTAGGGCCGGCGCCCGTCGCGGCTCACGTAGACGCCCTCCTCGACCCAGTTGCCGAACTGCTCCAGAACGCCGGCCGGGCCGAAACCCTCGATCACGTTGACGAGCACTTCGCCGATCTCGGCGCCGCTCAGGTTCGACGAAACGAGGCCCATGTCGAGCAGCGCCCGGCGTGACAGCCGCAGGAGAGGGAGCAACCCGCGAAGCATGTAGCCGAGGGGAACCCAGCCGAGTCGAAGGAGCGGCCGCAGGCGCAGCAGGTCACGCGCCGTTCGCGAGAGCACCGTGAAGTCGATCGGCGAACCGATGGTCACGGCGGCCGCGATGGATCTGTCGTCCCGGTTCGAGAGGTAGGCGTAAAGCAGCATCCCGCCCATGCTGTGGCCGACCCACTGAAGCTGCTCCCAACCTGTTTCCTTGAGGATGGTCTGGATGGCGGCGGGGATATCGCGCTCCACGTAGTCATCGAAGGTGATGCGCCCGAGCCCCCGGCGGCCGTTCGCGTCCCGCGAGAGGCCGCTGCCCCGCAGCTCGATCACCCAGGCGTCGAAGCCCATCCCGGCCAGGTACCTGGCGACGGAGCGTCGCTCATCGAGATCCAGGTTTCCCCGGTTGGCCAGAAGTCCGTGACAGAGGAGAACCGGCCCCCGGCCGGGGCCTTCCGTCCGCGGCAGATACCGGTGAAGGGCGAGCAGCCAGCCGTCCGTCGTGACGGCGGCGTGCCGTTCGTCTGGGAGGGTCGATATCCGGTGGCGGCGCGTGATCCAGACCGCGGCGGCGGCCCAGAGCAAGACGATGAACCCCAGGGTTCCGCCTGCCCATCCGAGAAAGTCCATGAAGCTCATGATTCGCCTCTCCTCCGGGCACCGGCCCTCGCGGGCGGGGGATCCGAAAGCAGGGGCCGTAGGCGCCCTATAAAATCAGGATCGAAGCGGCGTACGCGCCCGGATTCATCCAGGATCGCGTGGCCGGTCATCCCGGTCGAGATCAGATCCCCGGTGTCCTTGAGCGTGATCACGTATCCCATGTCGAGCGTTGCCCGGCCAAGCCGCGTCAGGCTTGTTTCGATGATGAGCATATCATCGTAGCGCGCCGGCCGGTGATAGCGGGCGGCCGTCTCTGTAACCGCGAGATAGAGGCCCTTGTCGATGTAGTGGGTGAAGGGCGCGTCAAATTCCCTGAAGAATTCCGCGCGCCCGATCTCGAAATACTTCAGATAGTTCGCATAGTACACAATCCGCATGGCGTCGGTTTCGGCGAAGATGACCCTTCGCTCGACGCGGGATTTCACGCCCTCAGCCCTCCCTGTCGGCGGCTTCGCCGGCCTTCCCGCCGTGGGCCGGGAGCGCTTCCCCATTCTCCCCCGGGTCGCTTCCCGCCGCGCTCGGCGTGGCCATGCCGTCGCGGGGAACCGAGACCGCGAGCGCGCGCGGCTCAAGCG
Source organism: Deltaproteobacteria bacterium (assembly GCA_030698575.1). Lineage (GTDB taxonomy): Bacteria > JAUYMQ01 > JAUYMQ01 > JAUYMQ01 > JAUYMQ01 > JAUYMQ01. The sequence continues at coordinate 8,628 of JAUYMQ010000563.1, read as the reverse complement.
CGTGATCGAGGATGTCGTTGAACTTCACCTCATCACCCATAGTGAAGGGTGACGCAAAATACTGGTAAAACCAGAGCTGGTGGGCCCCCCGGGGAAGCTTCAGAAGGTCCATGGTAAACCCGAACATCGTCTCGCCCTTCGTCCTCTCGGGGGAGCCATCCTGATCGAGGTCATCGACGTAGTACAGGTCGTACCCCTGCTTGGCTTTCAGGATGCTGGGGCCGTAGACGACGCGCGTCATGGTGCCGCCCTCTTCCCCGAACAGGGCAAACCAGTTGACATCTTTCTTCTCGAGGCCGTCTCCAGTCTTGTTGATGCCGTCGAGCACGATGGGATTGGGGTTCCTGGCGCTGTAGAACTGCCAGCCGCGGACAGCCTCGTCGAAGTCGAGCCCCGTGACAGCCCGGCTCCCGCCCCGCAGCACGAGCTTCGGGTTGAAGGGCACCTTCAGTTCGCCGGGCCCGACAATGGCGTTGCGATAGAAGAGATAGTCCACGTGCGCCGACGGCGTGACCTTGATGAACAGGAGCTTCAGAAAGTAGTCGGCGGAGCGCACCGAGCGGATGGGGCCGTTCTTGTGGGCCGTGACGTGGCTGGTGATATCCTCCTCGTTGAACTTGAAGGTGATGAAGATCCGCGACTTGAACCACGTGCGAACCTTGATCCGATCGATGATGTTCACCCCGAGCTTGCCGTCCTTACCCTTGATTCTCATATCGTCGAGGAGGATCGAGCGCCGCTCGTTGAAATCCACCAGGTAGAGATCCGACGAGGCCTTGTCCTCCGTCGGGTCGTACTGGACGTACTCAACCGGCGAGGGCGGCGGCGGAGAATCGAAATCGAAGACATAGAACCAGGCCTGGGTCCCCGACGTCGGGTCCTGCACCCTCACCTCTGAAGCCGCTCTCGCGTCGCGCGGGAAGATGCGGCGGGGGGCCTTGTCGCCGAGATCGGCCGCCATGACCACCACTTCGTCGTTCGAATCGAGATGCCCCTCGTCTTCGTCTTTCCGCGGGTCCTTCCCCTCCGGGCACGTGATGCGTCCCTTCTCGTCGAATTCGTCAATCTGGTATGGGATCGCTTCGAGGCGCCCGTCGCGCAGGGCGAACGCGCGGAGGCTCGCCAGGGGACGGCCGCTCATGCCGGGCAGCTCCTTTCCCTGCACGATGACGGGATCCACGGTCCGGGTAAGGGTGCGCGCGGCGGTTGCGACGGAGGCCTCACCCTCGCCGTCGGCGCCGTCGAGCGCCAGGGTCTGAACAGGTCCGAGAGGAAGTGAGAGAAGGACGAGAACGAGGACAAGCAGATATCGATGCATACGTTCGTGAACTCCGGGGTTGAGCGGGCGAGTTGCGCGCTCCTTGGCGAGAGGGAGCAGTATAGCTGACTGCTTGCCGGTCCCGCACCCGGGCGCGATGTGTCAGTGAAGGGCGTGATACCGAGGGGATGGAGGGATGAAACGAGCGCTTCCGGCCTGGCGGTGAGGCTTGTGCACAGCCGGACGAGACGGTTTGCTCAGATGGCGGCCAGCGGGAGCTCCAGGCGAAAGACCGTTCCAGCCCTTCTCGCCGCGCGAACCGCGATGCGCCCGCCCATGCCTTCGATGAGCTGGTAGGCGATCGCGAGACCGAGCCCCGTCCCCGTGCCGCCCTCCTTCGTGGTGAAGTATGGGTCGAAGATGTAGGGCATCACTTCAGGATCGATGCCGGAGCCGTCATCCTCGATCTCGAGGGAGGCCCAGCCCCCTTCCTGAGCCATCCGGATCCAGATGTTGCCGTAGCCGGAGATCGCCTGGGTGGCGTTGATGAGGAGATTCACGAGCACTTGCTGGAGTTCCGAAGTTCGCGCCATGACGGACGGAATCGAAACCACATCGAGATGCACTTTGGCGTGGGCCTTGACTTCCGGATCCGCCACGCTCAGCGCCCGTGTCATCTCAGCTTTGAGGTCGGTCCTGCTGAGCTTGCCCGCGCTCATGCTGGAGAAGCGGCGCATGTTCTGGACGATCTCGTTGATGCGGGCCGCTCCTTCAATACTATCGTCGAGAAGCTCGCGCATCTGACCGACATGCGTCTTCCAGATATCCCGATCGTTCGCGCCGCCCGCTGAGGCTTCAACGGCGGCTTTTTCACATCCGTCAATCTCGGACCGGAGCGATCGCAGGTTCATCGAGACGTAGGTGATGGGATTGTTGATCTCGTGTCCGATGCCCGATGCAAGGCGCCCGATGGCCGCGAGCCTGTCGGACCGGGCCACCTGCGTCTTGAGTCGTCTTTCCGCGCGCAAGTCGCGCGCGACGCCGGCAAGGCCTACGAAATCTCCATTGTCGTCCACGAGGGCCGAGGTGCTGAGCGCGACCGGGACCTTCTTTCCATCCCAGTCCCTGAGGAACACCTCCGCGTTATGCAGATCGCCAAAGCTTCCAGGGCCGCTGGCGGACATCTTCAGGGCCTCCGACGGGACCTCCAAAAGATCCTCGATCGGCAGTCCCTGGAGGCTTTCCGGGGTTCTTCCCGCGAGAAGCGCGGCGGCGGCATTCGAGTAGACCAGCCGGCCGTCGTTGTCGATGAGAAGAACCGCGTCGGGAATCGTGGCGAGGATCTCCGAGGAAACGGTCTGGGGGCTGACCAGGGGCTCGCGGTAGACGACCATGGCGTAGATGAAAATACCGAGCATGACCGTGGCCGCGAGGGATGCTAAACGGAACACCTGGATGTCGAGAAGGGGGAGAATGGCGTCCGTGAGCGACCCCGCCACAATGGGGATCATCGAAGCCACGAGCAGGAACGAGGCCTTGCGCCTGACACGCACGGACCGCGCCTCGATCAGGTACCGAAAGTTGTTCCAGATTCCCAGTGTGAAGCAGGCTGCGAGATGGCTGAACCATAGGGCGTAGAGCGCCGTGGGCCTGTAGCCCCACCCCCAGGAAGTCCGGGTGAGGCCTTCCCAGAGCGGACTGATCGTGACGGCCGCGACCCCGATCAGAATGGGAACGCCGTATGCGAACGGATTGAACCAGCGCCTGTGCAGCAGCGCTTCGCGCTCGGTCAGGCGTAGGACAAAGGCCAGATAGAGCCCCCCCAGCGAGAGGAAGCCCGGCATCCCGATGTGAAGCCACTTGAGCGCGAGGGTTTCCGTGGCTGCGTTGTTCCAGAGGAACTCGCAGAAGGCCCACCAGGTGAGGGCAATGAAGAATCTTCCGAGGGCGCGGTTCGCCGGCGCGGTGTGATCGCGGGCGAGGATTAACAACGCGAGGCTGAGCGCCAGCACGCTCCAGAGGAGACTGAAGGGTGTGTTTATCTGCATCACGCCAGCCTGTTGCAGGGAGCCGCAAAGGCGCTCCATCGGACATGGTCACTCATCGGCCGAATTTGCGTGTGTCTGTACTGCTTCATTGACACTGGGAATCTCCGCCAGTAGACTCGCGCCGCATGTCGGCGCCACCAGCCATATTGACCGAAGGACTCTCGAAGCGCTTTCAGCGTTCCCGGGGATGGCTGCGCCGTCCGGGCGCCGTCGTGCCCGCGGTCGACGGGATGGACCTGGTTCTTCCCCGCGGCGCGATCCTGGGAGTCATGGGACCCAACGGCGCCGGCAAGACCACTTTCCTGAAACTTCTCGCCACCCTCCTTCTTCCGGACAGCGGCCGGCTCGAGGTGGACGGAATCGACTGCGTCGCGTCCGCCGGCTCCGTTCGCTCGCGCATCGGCTTGGTAACCGGTGACGAGCGATCGTTCTACTGGCGCCTCTCGGGCAGGCAGAACCTCGCCTTCTTCGGGGCTCTCCAGGGGATCGGAGGGGCGGCCCTCGAACGCCGGATCCTGGATCTCTCCTCTGCCCTGGCCCTCGAAGATATGCTGGATGCCCCCGTCGACACGTTCTCGACCGGAATGCGCCAGCGGCTCTCGGTGGCCCGCGGGCTCCTGCATGAACCCTCCCTCCTGCTTCTCGACGAGCCGACGCGGAGCCTCGATCCTGAAGCCGCGGAAGCTTTCCGCGTCCTGCTCCTGCGCCTCGTGCGCGAGGGAGGCCACACGGTCGTCCTCGTGACGCACGCACGGGAGGAAGCGCGGGCAGTCTGCACGCATCTCGGTGTCATGCGGGCGGGCAAGTTCGCGCTGGAGAGCGTGTCGTGAATGCGCTCTCGAAGGGGCTCGCATTCCTGCGGCGGGATCTCCTGCTCCAGTCCAGCTATCGTGCATCCTTCGTCCTCAACATCGTCGGGATCTTTTTCTCGGTTGCCATCTTCTACTATCTGGGAAAGCTCATCGGCCCCGCGGTGGAGGGACGCCTGGGCGGCACCGACTACTTCTCGTTCGTTCTGGTCGGCATCGCCTTCTACAACTTTCTCGGGACCGCGCTGAACAGTTTTTCCGGGAGCCTCCGCCAGGCGCAGCTCACGGGGACGCTCGAGCCGGTCCTGGTCACGCCCGTCGGGATCCCGACGCTGCTCTTCGGCTCGTCGCTCTACAGCTTTCTCTACACCTCGCTCACAGCCGTGGCCTACCTGATCGTGGCCGCCCTCTTCTTCGACTTCGATCTTTCGCGAGCCAATCTGGGGGCGGCCTGCCTGACCCTGCTGCTGACCGTAGTGGCCTTCAGCGGCCTTGGCATTCTCTCGGCGAGTTTCACGTTGCGCTGGAAGCGCGGCGATCCGCTCGCGTTCTTCCTGGGAACAGCCTCCGCGCTGCTGGGCGGCGTCTATTTCCCGGTGGAGGTCATCCCGGGATGGCTGCAGAAGGTGGCGGCCTGGATCCCCCTTACCTACGCACTCTCTGCAATGCGCGGCGCCATTCTCGAAGGGGCCGCGACTTCTGCCCTCAGCCGGGACCTGCTGGTGCTGGCGCTCTTCGCCGCCGTCCTCGTGCCGCTCTCGGTTCTCGCCTTCTCGCTCGCTCTCCGTGCGGCGCGCCGCGACGGAACCCTCGGCCAGTACTGATCAGAAACCGTCCGGAACCTCCTTCCCGCTCTTGCGCGGAAGGACGAGCACCCTGAGCGTGTCCGGCTTACTCTCGAGACCGCCGGATGTAACCACCAGCTCGATCACGTAGGCGCCGGCGGCATCGGCCTTGAACTGCGCGTTGCGCTCGCCGGCTTTGTCAATCCGGACCCTGCTGCCGGCCGGCGCCGAGATCAGCCGCCAGGCGTAGGCGTGGGGCGCGGGCGCGCCCCCGCGCACTGTTCCCTGAAGCCGAACCAGGCTCTTCTCGAGGGTCTCGATGTCCTCGCCGGCGTCCGCGATGGGCACGGGGAGGAAGGCGAGCCGCATGGCCGGATCGCCGAGGAGCACCCAGCTTTCAGAAAGATCGTCAAAGAACTCCAGACCCAGGATCGATTCGCGCGCGCGCACCAGCGCGTCTCCGATGCGCGTGTGGCCCTCCCGGAAGATGGTGCGCATCACAGCCTCGCCGAAAATGTCCTGCCCGCCGATGGGCGAGACGCCGGTCGGGGCGAAGAACGCCGCCGCCCCGGCGTTTTCCTTGAGCAGCATTGATTCACCGAGTGCGTCGCCCAGTGGCGCGCTGAACAGCCCGTTCAGGCAGTTCAGCACCATTACGAAGGGAAGGCGATCGGCGTTGCGCAGAAGGGCCAGATCGCTTGCCCGGAAGATCACCTCGTCGGCCCAGAGGGTGATGGCGCCGTGTCCGGTGTAAACGGCGGTGAGCGCGCCGGCGTTCAGCGTGTCGATGATGACCTGCCGCGCCACCGTCTGCTGCTCGACCTCGGGAATGTCCGACAGGAACAGCTTCAACGGATCGAAATTCGGCGGCAGCTGCGCGACCATGGCGTCGGAGGCGCCCTCGAAGATCGCGGCCTCGCCGGCATGGAAGTCGCGGAACCCGTCGTCAGCCACGAGCAGCGCGCGCGCCTGCCATTCCTGGGAGAGCGGCTGGGCTGCGTAGCCGGCAATCTTCGCCACGAGAGAGTCGAGTTCCGCCGCACTCTTCACCGGCAACCGGCCCAGCGCAACGTCCGGCAGCGAGTCGTCGCCCAGGAAGCTCGCGAACCAGTTGTCGCTGGAACGCTCCGTGAAGGTGCCGTCGAGGAGCTTTGAGGGAACGAAGTTCCGGTTGGGTTGCCCCAGGTAGTTTCGCTCGTCGTAACTCGCGTCTCCCACCAGTAGAACGTATCGGAGCCGGGGATCCCCCCCCTGCGCGTACTGCCAGGCAAGGTAGTCCCTGATGGCCCGCGGATCGGGATCGCCGTGGCCGAACTCGTCGTACACGTCCTGAACGTCCACGACACGCGCCCGATGGCCTTCCAGCGCACGTAGGCCGGCAAGATCGGAAGCGCCGGCCATAAAATCAGCATGCGTAATCGCCAGCCAGTCGGTTCCCGGGGCGTCGTGGAGCGCGCTCGGAAGATCAGCGGTTACTCCAGCCGGCGTGACGAGCCCTTCGTCCGTCGAAAGCAGCACCCGTCGTTCACCCGCGCCCATGCGGAATTCGAGCGTTCCCCCCGCCGCATCGGGTGCGAAAACCGCCCCCGTCAGCCGCACCGGCGCATCCGGGTCGGTCACGTCGAGCAGGATCGCCGTCTGGCCGACGATCCCCTCGATGCGCCGGTCGCCCGCCGCCCGCGTGGTGATATCGAGCGTCTCGCCGGCGGCGCCCAGGCTGCGCGGATGGTTGATCTCGACCCAGTCCACGTAATCGAAGTCGAAAATTGCCCCCGTGTCCGCCACGGGCGTGAGGCGGACCTGGTTCGCCCCTTCCTGGAGCGCCCCCGGGGGAACCGGGAAGCTGCCCTCGAAAGCGCTGAAGCCGTCCCAGAGGGCGTCGCCGACCGGCACGCCGTTCACCGAGATCGCCATGTGGTGATCAGGGTTCACGTTGCTGTCGCTCGTCGCTCCCTGAAGACGCATCCGGAGCGTGGCGGCGCCGCCGCTCACGCCCTCGAGCGTGATCATCTGATCCCGGGGATTCAGGAAGATTGAATCACCCACGAAGTTGCTGGTCTCGCCATTCAGGACGAAGGGGAGATAGACGAGATTTTTCTCGAGCCTGACCGTCTCGTCGGTGAGCGCCTCGCCGGAGGGCTGGCCCGAAGGCGCGGCATCGCGGAGGGCCATGCGACGCCCCGCCAGGTTTCCGTGCATGAGCCAGTAGCTGCGGGCCAGCGCGTGGTCGTCGTCACGGTTCTCGCCGTTGAAGAGGAGCAGATCTTCGGCATCCAGGACGCCGTCCTCCTCGCCCTGGAACAGCACTGCGACCTCGCGCCCCTCGTTATAGAGGGAGACGAACCGTGGATCGACCGACGGATCCAGCCCCGCATTGATCAGCGCCGCGCCGGTTACCGCCTGGAGGCCGGTCCGCTCGACGGCGATCTTCAGGGCGCCCTGCGAAGCAAGGTAGAACTGGTTCTCGCGCCTCTGGTCGCTGCTCGCGGAGGACGCCTGGGCCCCTGCGCCGTGGAAATCGAGACGCACTCGCACGCGCCGCGCATGCGTGAGGACGCCACTCCCCGGCGACCAGGTCACGGGCGATGCAACGAGAACAAGAAGACGACTCTCACCCTGGCGCACGCTCCCGCCGAGCCGTACCGGAGCGGCCGGGTATGCGTTCGCGCCCTGATAGACTGTCGGGTCGGGCGTGTAATCGGACGAGACACCGCCATCCGGCTCGAGGGTGAGAAGCGGGGCCGGCGCGGGGAGGACGCCCTTCCCCACCGTCTTGGCCTTGACCTGCTCGATCGCCATAGTCACGTCGGCGACATCCGGAATCTCGAGCGGCAACCCGAGGGCCGGGAGCGCCGGCATGCCCGGTTCGGCGGCCTGGGCGAACCCTTGGATGCGCACGTCCGTGTAAGGGATGCCGTCGAGCGTCACGGAAGAGAGCGAGGGTGGGTCCGTGCGAATCTCGATCACCATCCCCGCGCTGTCCTGCGACAGGATCTTCAGAATCTTTTCAGGGGCAGAGGCCGTGGACGGGATCACGATGGGAGCTAAATCAGCTCCGCCGAGGGCGGGCCCGCTTCCGGCGGCCGCCCCGACGGCGCCTCCCGGCAGCACGGCGAGAACCGTCGGAGACAGTTCGCCGCCCAGCGTGGCGACACGGTCGTAAGCGGCCGGGTCGATGTCAGGCGCGGCTGGTCCGCCCGCCGTGGCCGTGACCGGGCCGTGGAGTGTCCACTTGCCGGTTCGCTCGACGTCCTCGATCAGGTAGCTGTAGGTTCGCCCGTCGCGCACACCCGGATCGATGAACAGGTAGCGGGCTTCCAGCGTCGAGGTTCCCGCCCCCAGAATGAGGCCGTCGTTCAACTGCGCGAAGCGGCCCGTGCTTCCCTCGGCCCGATAGACGTTGAATCCCAGATTGGCCCACTCGCTGGCCGTGTCCCATTCGAGCCACACGGCGCCGGCGTAGCCGTGCGCTTCGAACTTCGAGAGCGCGACGGCGTTCGGCACGGACGTGGACGCCTGTACCGTGATCTGGCAGATCGCGCCCATGGCCTCGGTCCGCGGGAAGGTGACGCTGGAGAAAGCCGGTGTGTAGGTCGCGCGCGTGCCGTTCCCGCTCGCCGGGGTGGCTGTGACATTCACCGCGCCGGCGCCGGCGGGGGTGACCGCCACGAAGTAGTTCACCGAGACCGTCGCGCCGGAGGCGATCGTCGCCCAGTTGAGAACGACGT
>JAUYMQ010000555.1 GCA_030698575.1 Deltaproteobacteria bacterium | reverse complement strand
AGCTCGCCATCAATGGCGACCCCGCAGCCATAGGGGATTGCGACGATCACGCCGTCCTGATGGGGTCCTTGTGTCACAGCCTCGGGATAGAGCCTAAGTTCATCATCACGATGACGGATGACTCCAAGCCCGTCTACGAGCATGTCCACTGCGCCGCGAACATCGCGAGCCCCTACGAGCCTGAGAGGTGGGTCCATCTCGACACGAGCCTACCGCACGTCGACTACGACCTTCCGCATCCGGGCATCGCGACCGCCGAGGCAAAGCTCACGGATCTGGATAGGACGGGACTCTACGAGCGCCAGGGTCTCGGGAGGCTGGCAGGGGGGGGGCTTGGCCAGGCGTCCCAGGGAGGCGTCATCGCGAACTTCCTCGAGTTCGGGGCCAGCGTCGCCAACATGGTCATGGGGTCCAGGGCATCGAGGCGCCAGAGCCGGGCGATCGATCAGGCGGCCAAGATTTGGTCGAAGGCTCAAGAGCGTGTCGAGAGCCTTGCCCTTGATCTCCAGGCTACCCAGCATGCCATAGACTCCGAGGCCATGTCGTATTGGGATGCTCGACAGGATGCCCAGAAAGCCGTCGCTTTGTCGAGGGCCAGCGAGGCTATTTTGCTTGGCGCGCTAGCGCTTACTGCTGCGGGCGTAGTAGTATGGTCCACGAGACCCGGGCGCCGACCACCGAAGAGGAGGCGTCCATGAGATACGTTCTGTCCGGTGCCCATGAGGCCCACGCCAGCGAAGGTCCCGATTGGCTCGACCGGATTACCGGGGTTGCGACGGATCCCAACGTCCTGAACTTCGCTAGCGGGCTCATCAACCCGGCGACGGGCCAGCCCATCCAGAACACCTACGTTCAGGCTCCCCCCTCGAAGGCCGGAGGCGTTCCCTGGCTCTGGATCGCTGGAGGCGGAGCCATCCTCGTTGGCGGCGCTATCCTCGTGTCCCGCAAGGGCCGCAAGAACCCGAGCCGTCGCCGTCGCCGTCGATGGAACTAGCCATGCTTGCCACCCGAGTTGGGCAGGCTCGCCTTGGCAGCGGCGCTGGCGTAAACATCGGCCAGACGGTCAGCAACATCGGGGGCTTGGCTCTCCAGGGATGGGGAGCATACCTCGGCTACAAGGGGGTCAAGGTTCAGGCCAGTGCGGGCCAGAATATCGCAGCGAGCCAGGCCCAGCAGGGGAGATGGATTGCTGCGGGCGAGCAGGCGACCACCGAGCGTATCTTCAAGGTGGTTGCTGTCGCCGGGGCGGCTGCGTTTGGGCTCGCGACCCTCGCCATCATCGTTTCGGCCCGCAAGGGCCGCAAGAACCCGCGCCGATGGCGTGGGGCACGGAGGCGTCGCTGATGGCTGGTCACGCGAAGCCGTTCGTCCCCGTGGGCGTTGGGGTCGACGGTAAGCCTTCGTACGATCCTCCCGCGCAACCCGTTCCCGCCGTGGCCCAGGAGAGCGGTCTGTCCAGGGCGCTGAACGGGTTCGGCCGCACCATCAAGGGAAACCGGGAGGCGATCCTTTGGTTCTCCCTTGGATTCTTGGCGGGCACGTCGTGGAGCGCCTGGCGCAGGAAGAGAGAGGCGAGGCGCAATGCGCGAGCCGAGCAACGAAACCCGACCGGGATCGCCAAGCGCGCCGTCCAGGGTGCCTCCGATCCAGCGTAGCCCTTGCCGGTGCTGCGGAGGGGTCGGGATCGTGTACCGCGTGGGGCGAGCCCATCACGGGCCCGCGCCGTGCAAACGGTGCTTCCGTGGGCGGACAATTCGGCGCTCGGTCGATGCCATGAGGGAGCGGTGAGATTCTCTGGCACGAGGTTCGTTTCAACGAGACGCGAGGCAAGCGGAAGGCTTGCCATCGTCTACCCTCCCGCGCGAAAGAGGCCTGGGGATGGAGGCTGGAGGCCCGAGTCTCGGGCCGTCGCGATCAGGGCCGCCGACCTGGCCAACCAGGTACTCGTGCTCGCACAGCAGGGGGCGTCGGGTGCCGTCTCGTCTTTGCTACCCTCCCTTCAGGCAGAACTAGACCAACTGCCGCTCGGTGACGGGCAAGCGTGGGGAGAGTATCTCCTCGACGCTCTCGATGCGGAGGGGGCGATCTCCAGCGTCTTGACGCCATCTGCTCCACCGGTCACGGGATCCGCGAGCGCTGGAGACGTGGCGGTAATGGACGAAGAGACGGGGGAGACCATCGTTGTTCCCATGGAGCAGGTTCCATCGTTTGCTGAGGAGGTCTCGCCAGGAGTTTTCGTCATCGCCAAGAAGAAGGGTCTCCCGTGGGGATGGATCGCAGGCGGGGCCCTCGTCCTTGTCGGGGCGGGATGGTGGGCTCTGCGATGAGAGCGAGGCTCGGAGATGTCGCGATTGAGCCAGGATCTCCGCTCCCATCGTTTGGGCGAGATTCGTGGGACGCAAGCTCCGGGCTGCCCTACGCTGATCCTCGCGTGCGTGGATTCCTCATCGCCGTAAACGAGATCGACAACCTCAACTCGCTTGGGGTCGCCGGCAAAGAGTGGCTCGACGCCTGGGGCGTGCTTATCTCGGCTCAGTTTGCCCTTTCGGTGGCCGGCCCTGGGATCCAGGGTGCGGCCGATGCCGTCATCGATGAGCTCAACCGCCGGGTCGCCGCTCGATCGACAAGGCAACCCATGGCCCCGCAAGCGATGGTGGTCGAGGATGCCATCGCGCAAATCACAACGACCCATCCGGAGGAATGGGCGGACACGAGGTCGGCCTACCTCCCAGCGGAGCCTATCCCGGCCGAAGCCGCCCCCGCTCTCGCCGAGGAGCTATCCGGGATCCTCGCGGTTGACGAACTGGCGACCGCTGAGGAGGAGGACGAAGCCCAGCGCCTCGCTGCCGAACTCTCGTCGGCCATGGACCGTCGAGACGCCCTGGCGGATGAGCTAGCATCTATACGGGCTGGAACGCAAAGGCTAGGTGCCCTTGGCATAGGCATAAAGAGCGTGGCCAGGGGCGTCAGCCGTACCGTGAAGTCGGTTTCGGCCGAGGTTTCGAGAGCCACGCAACCCGTGGTTGACGTCGCCAGGCAGACCAGGGATAGCGCAGCTCGCCGCTTTCTTCCGTCTGACGTGAGAGATTTCGGCCGGCAGGTCGAGGACGAGACGCGGCGTGCTGGGAGGACCTTTGATCGCCAACTCCGGCGATCGGTCGAGGACGTAGCCGTGCGATACGGGCCATGGCTCAGGATAGCTGCCTTCCTCGTGATGCCCTGGACGGTCTACGGGATGTCTCTCGGTCTCGCGACGATTTTGGCCGTCCTGAGCGCCGAGGTCAGCTACAACTACCACCAGACGCAGGAGGCCAGGCGGGCGGCACAGGGCTACCTTCGAGCGCTGCAACTCGAAGTGGACGCGATGAACGCCGAAGCTGACCAACTCCAGGCCGACCTTGACGCCCTTCGCGCCACACTGGCTCTGGCGATCTCGCAGAGGCCGGAGTTGGCCGCCCAGCTTGAGGAGGAGACGGAAGCGGACCTGATGGAGTCCGCCGAGAGGCGCAAGCGCATCATGCTCTACGGAGGCGCCGCGGTAGCGATTGTCGCGGTCTTCGCTCTGTGGAAGGGGCGCTCTCGTGCATCATGAGACCGACCCTTCCCCCTGTGGGCAGGGAGCGCGATTGAGTTTCCTTTGCTCGTGTTGGATAATCGCCGGGAGCTAGCACAGGAGCCAGCATGCACGAGCCCTTCTACCGTTCGACCGCTCAGCCGTCGCAGTACGGCGTGGGACCGATCAGCCCGCAGACGTGGGACAAGACGATCACGGACCCCGCCTCGTCGAGGTCAAACGTCATTCCGTTCTTCCAGGCGGCCCCCGTGAACACTCAGCGCTACACGGGGACCCCTGACCCGAGCTACTACCCGAGCCGAAGCTACCCTCGCATCGGCCGCCTCGGTGGAGAGATCGTCACGAACGTTTTCCATGCCATGAAGCAAGGCTCGCACGGCTGGCCTCGGCGAGACGTGTACAAGACCTTCCGTCCGACCTTTGCGCCTCCCGGTGTTCCCGCCGTCATGCCTGCGCCGAGGATCTCGGGTGGGCGCCTCGGATCCAGCAATGGCCTCCCCCTGGCCTGGGCGACCCCTCTTGCCGTGGCGATCGCTACTATCGCCAGCTATCGCCAGCGTCGCTCGGTATGGAGCGCCATCGGCGTGGGGGCGGTCACGAAGTGGGCTATCGAATTCGCGTCGGGTATCATCGAGGGCTACGAGGGTGCCCGACGAGCAAGCGCCGATCCCACACTGGAACTCCCTCCTGCCAGACAAGATGGGCCCGTGGACGTGGACTTTCTCATCGATGATCTCGACGAGCGCATCGCCGCGCTCAAGGCTCAGCGGATGGGGGGCGTCGTGGGCTACCCCGTTCCGCCCTTCGACCTGGATGACGACTCGACATTCTTCACCACGGGCCCCAGCTTCCTCCCGACGTGGGAGCCGCTCTGGCAGCGCCGCATGGACGGGCGCCCGATCTTCCCACCCTCTGTGAGTTGACGGTCCATGGACGCCACCCCGATCGGCCCGGCTCCAACGCGCATCGCGATCCAGACGCCCGATGGCCAGGTTCGTGAGGTCGCCTTGACCCCCGAGCAGGCTCGATCGGCAGCGTGGCGAGCCGTAAGGATCGGCTTCTGGCTCGTGGCCAGTTCGTTTGGCATCGGCTGGGCCATCGGGCGATGGACGGCGGAGGACTAGCATGGACCATCGTCTCTACTCACGGGTGCCAGGCGTGCGCGTCCTAGGCGGTAGGCGCCTCGGGGAGACGGCGCAGTCGTGGGGATCTGCCGGTCTCACAGTGGATCAGCTCCGCTCAGGCATCACGGCCATCGCCGCCGGGGACGCCTCCGGCATGCTCGGCGCC
>JAUYMQ010000550.1 GCA_030698575.1 Deltaproteobacteria bacterium | reverse complement strand
TCCTCGTCGGCGTCGCGGGCGTCGGGCCAGGCGACCCGTCGCACCTCGGCGATGGCCGACTCGTCGAGGGCGCCGATGCCCGACGCGAGATCCGGATCGGTGCGGCGGAGCGAGACGGCCCGCGCGCGGCGCTCCTCGAGCGGCGCGTCGTCGAGGAAGGCGTAGGGGTTGGCGTTGAGAATTTCATGGGACAGGGGGGAGGGGGCCGGGGTCTCGATGGCCACGGTCCGGATCTCGCCCGCCTCGATGCGCTGGAGCACGCGGCGGAGCCCCTCGGCGTCCATCGCCTCGTGCAGGCAGTTATCGATCGTTTCGTTCACGAGCGGGTGATCGGGCGCCTCGATGGGGCCGGCGTGGTTGTCGCCGCAGGCAATCTGGGCCGGGAAGACCGACGCCATCAGATCCTCGGCCCGCATGCGCTGGATGGGCATCGGCACCCGCTTGCCGCCGCTGTGACGAAGCACCGCGAGGGAGCGCGTCACGTTCCAGCGCCAGCGGTTGGTGAACATGGGCGAGGCGAGCGCCGCCTGCACGAGATCCTCCTCGAACAGGTGCGAGCGCACCATCGAGAAGACGCTCTCGAGCGGGAAGCTGTGTTGCTCGCCCAGCGAGAGCACGATGCCGTCGTCGGTGGCAGCCGCCTGCAGCTCGAAATCGAATGAGAGGCAGAAGCGCTTGCGCAGCGCGAGTCCGAGGGCGCGGTTGATCCGTCCGCCGAAGGGGGCATGCAGCACGAGCTGCATGCCGCCGGACTCGTCGAAGAAGCGCTCGGCGACAAGGGTGTCGAGCGTGGGCATGGCGCCCAGAACGGCCATGGCGTCGCTGATGTAAGTGGTGATCTGCTCGGCGCCGCTCCGGTCGACGCGGGTTTCGGCGACGAGCCAGTCCGCGGCCGCGCCGGGATCGTCCCGCCGGGCGGCCACCTCGCGGCGGAGATCGGCGACGGCGACCGAAAGCTCTTCGGTGCGGGAGGGCGCCTCGCCCAGCCAGAAGGGGATGGTGGGCGGGAGACCGTCGGCGTCGGCCACGCGCATTCTCCCGGCTTCCACGCGCAGGATCCGCCATGAACGGTTGCCGAGCAGGATGATGTCGCCGGCGAGGCTCTCGACGGCGAAGTCCTCGTTGACGCGCCCCACGAAGGTGCCTGCGGGCTCGGCGATGACGTCGTAGTCGGCCGTGTCCGGGATCGCGCCGCCGCCGGTGATGGCCGCGAGCCGCGCGCCCCGTCGCGCGCGGACGACGCCGTTCACCCGGTCGAAGTGGAGATGCGCGCTTCGCCGCCCCCGCCGGCTCGAGATGCCCTCGGAGAGCATTTCGATCACGGCGTCAAAATCTTCGCGAGGAAGAGCGCGGTAGGAATGCGCGCGGCGCACCATGTCCCAGAGTTCCTCCACGGGAATGTCCTCGCTCGCAGCCGTGGCCACAATCTGCTGGGCGAGGATATCGAGGGGGTTCTCGGGGATTGTGAGGCGGTCGAGATCGCCCGCGTAGATGGCCCGGACGGCCGCCGCGGCCTGCACGAGATCGTCGCGCGTGAGCGGTAGGACGATCCCCTTGGGAACCGCTCCCAGCCAGTGGCCCGAGCGCCCCACGCGCTGGAGCAGCGTGGCCAGTGCGCGCGGCGCGCCCAGGTGAACCACGAGATCCACGTGCCCGACGTCGATGCCGAGCTCGAGCGAGGCCGTGGCCACCACCACGGGCATATCGCCCGCCTTCAGCCCCTGCTCGGCAGCGAGCCGGGTCTCCTTCGAGAGGCTGCCGTGATGCGCGGCGACCTTGTCCTTGCCCAGCCGGTCGCTCAGCGCGTGCGCCACCCGCTCGACCAGGCGGCGGGTGTTGACGAAGACGATGGTGGTGCGGTGCTGCCCCACCAGCTCGGCAATACGATCATAGATCTCGTCACGCTGCTCGTGGGTGGCGATGGCGCTGATCTCACGCTCGCCGGTCTCGATTCGAATGTCCAGCTCGCGGCGGTGGCCCGCGTCGATGATGGCGCAGCGGGGGCGCCCGTCGCTGTCGCAGCGGGCCGCGCCGCCGAGCAACCGCGCGACTTCGTCGAGGGGCTTCTGGGTGGCGGAGAGGCCGATGCGCTGGAGCCCCCGGCCGGCCAGCCGGTCGAGCCGTTCGAGAGAGAGCGCCAGGTGCGCGCCGCGCTTGTCCCCGGCCACGGCGTGAATTTCGTCGACGATCACCGTGACGCTCTTTTCGAGCGCGGCGCGGCTCCGTCCGGCGGTGAGCAGGATGTAGAGCGACTCGGGCGTGGTGACGAGAATGTGGGGCGGCTTCCGGACCATGAGCTGGCGCTCGCGCCCGGGCGTGTCGCCGGTGCGGACGGCGATGCGAATTTCGGGGAGCGGCGTCCCGGCCGCCTCGGCGAGATCGCGGATCTCTTTCAGGGGGCCGCGGAGGTTCTTTTCGATGTCGTTCGAGAGGGCTTTCAGAGGTGAGACGTAAACGACCTGGATGCGATCTTCGAGGTCGCCGCTCTCGGCCGCCACAACGAGGCGGTTCACGGCCCAGAGAAAGGCGGCGAGCGTCTTTCCCGAGCCGGTGGGCGCCGCGATCAGGGTGTCGTCGCCTGCGGCGATCTTCTCCCAGCCGGCCGTCTGCACGGCCGTCGGCGCCGCGAAGGTGTGGCGGAACCAGGCTCTGACGATCGGATGGAAGGGGATGCTCTCCACTACTTCTTCCGTTCGAGCTTCAGGGCGGCCGAGTTGATGCAGTAACGCTTGCCGGTCTCCGGCGGACCGTCGTCGAAAACGTGGCCGAGGTGCGCTTCGCACCGGCTGCACATCACCTCGATCCGGCGCATGCCGTGGCTTTCGTCTTCTTCGGTAATCACCCCGCCGGGATCCGTCGGGCGCGTGTAGCTGGGCCACCCCGTGCCTGAATTGAACTTGTCGGCCGAGCTGAACAGCTCGTTTCCGCACCCGATGCAGCGGTAAACGCCATCGTCCTTGCAGTCGTTGTACTCGCCGGTGAAGGCGCGCTCGGTCCCCTTCCGGCGCGTGACCTCGTACTGCTCCGGCGTAAGCTGCTTGCGCCACTCCGCGTCGGGCTTGGCGATCTTGTCGGCCATGGACGTCAGTCCTTATGAGAGTCGGCAATAGAACGGAGCCGCCCGCAAGGCCGACATGAGAGTCGGCAATAGAACGGAGCCGTCTACCAGAGTTGTCAGGGTTCGAATGACGAGTCTAGCAGGGGCGGGGTACAGGGGCCAACGAGCCTAAGTCAGGCGGCCGGCGAAGCCGTCGATGCTGACGCCCACGCGCCCGGGCATGATCTTTCGCGCGATCGCGATCATCCGGTCGCGGTAGGCAAGCCCGGTCGACGCGGGGTCCGCGCGGGCCATGGCGGCCGGGAGCGAGGTTCGCAGCGTGCGCTCCCCGCTCCGCGAACCGTCGCCCTCGATGAAGTGATCAATGACCACGGCGTCGGCCACCACGGCGATGCGCGAGAAGAAGGCTTCGGGATCGGCAATCGGGAGCAGCGGTGAAACCGTGATGACCACGCGCAACCCCGCCGCCTTCAGGGCAGCGGCGGCCTCGAAGCGCCGCGCCACCGGGCTTGCGGGGGGCGGCAGGCCCGGAAGCGTGTTGCGATCGCTCTCGATCGAGAGATGCACGCGAAGATCGCACCGCCGCGCGAGTTCGGGATAGAGATCGAGGTAATCCGTCACGCGGTGGGAGTGGGTTTGAAGGATGAGCGCGTCCGGCGGCGCCTCGCGCATGGCTTCGAGCACGCCGCGCGTGACGCCGTAGCGGCGCTCCTGCGGCACAAAGGGATCGGTGCTGCTCGAAAGGAAGATCGCGAAGTCGCCGCGCGCGCTCCGGGCCCAGCGCCGCTCCCGGTCATGCTGCTCCAGGTAGGCGGCCGCGGCGTTCACGCGCGCATCGAGGAAGCTCCCCCAGAGCGCGTCGCGCGTCAGAAAGCGATTGTGCTGCACGTAGCAGCCCACCCCGCAGAGGGTGTTTCCGTAGGTGCAGCCGCGGTAGGGCTGGAGCGAGTGGGAGCTGACGGTCCGGAGATAGCCCGTGGCCCGCGTCAGGATGCTGCGGACCTTCACTTCAGCGATGGCGACGCCCATGGCCCTCGGACCTCATGGCGGGGTGCGGCCGGAGCGCATGGAATCTTCAGCGAGGAGGCCTTTTCCCGGCACGTGGTTCACCTCGATACGGATGCCGTCGGGGTCCTCGAACAGCACCGAGTAGTAGCCTGGCGCGAAAACCGCTTCCTCCGGTGGGTGGACAATCTTTGCCCCCAGCTCCTTCACGAAAACATGAGCCTCGTCGACGTCTTTGCGCTCGCGCGCGCGGAGACAGACGTGATGCAGTCCCACGCGCGTCTGCACGAATCGTTCCTTCGCGTACTTTTCATCGGCCCGCATGATTCCCAGCGCCGTCCGTCCGCCAACGCAGTAGTACATGCCGTCGAAATCGATGACGGGCTTCATTCCAAGGGCGCCCAGGAGTTTCTCGTAGAAGGGTTTGCAGGCCGCAAAGTCGCTCACCGTCAGCATCACGTGCGCCATTCCGTTGATTTCCATCCCACCCTCTAAAGTAATGGGGTCAGACCCCTTTAATTTAATCGTCGATTCAAATAAAGGGGTCTGACCCCAGTAGTTTAAGGATGATAGCGTATTGCTCGAACAGGCGTTCGCGATCCACGCCGGAAGTCCGGTCGCGCGGACCGTGAAGCTGGCCCACGGGCAGGAGCGTTGCCGAAGCGAGGTAGTCGGAGGGCCCCACCAGCCCACAGGCGGAGAAGTTGATCACCGGCGCCGAGAGCGGCCCGGTGAACCAGCTCCGCTGCGGGAGAAGCCCCCCCGGCATGTTGAAGATCAGCCCGTAGGCGACGTCGCGCCCGAAGCTCGTGCGCCGGAACGGCGCGAAATCGCCGTGGGCGCCGAAAGGCAGCCGGTCGTCCTCGAGCGGATAGCCAAGCGATTTCGAGGCGGCGCGCGCAGCCGCGAGCAAGTCGGAGTTCGAGACGTTTTCCGTGACGCAATTCGCGTTCGACGCGAGGCCGACGGTGTCGATGTTTACCGCGAAGGCGAGCCTCCCGCGCTCGTCTTCCGACAGCCGGCTCACGTGCGCCCGGCTGCCGCGCAATCCCGACTCCTCGGCGCCGGTCAGAAGCACGCGGTAGGTGTCGCGCGGTTTCGAAGAGGCGAGATGGCGCGCCAGTTCCAGCGCGACGGCTACGCCGGTGGCGTTGTCGATCGCGCCGTCGGAAAGGTACGACCAGCCGAGCGCCTCGTCCGGCAGCCCGTTCAGGAAGAGGCTCACGACCTTGAGCGGGCTGGCGTCGGTCCGGTCGTAGTGCGCGGTTATATAGATGATGCGATCGGAAGGGCCGGGAATCTCGATCAGCAGGTTCTTCTGGAAGGTCCACCAATCGATCCGCTCGACGCGCGACTGGGCGCCAAGGCCCATCTCATCAACCCGGGCGCGGAGGGCGCGGAAGCGCCCGAGGTTGCCACCCCCCGCGACGAGGGCCTCGACCGTCGTGCGAAGGCTGTCCATCGCCGCAGCGGATTCCACCCCCCGTTCGGCGGCTCCGGCTGGTGCGGCCGGGACCGCCGGCCCCGCATGTTGCGCGCAGGCGGTGAGGTTCAGGAGGAAGCAGAGGGGTGCGGCGACCCGCCTAGCCAACAGGCGCGTCCATCGATTTCCACCACGGCTCGAGCACTTCCATCGCGTGGCGGTATCCCGACTCCGCGATTTTATTGAAGGATTCAAATTCCAGAAGACCAAATTGAGCCACAGGAGGCCGGAGACAAAGATCGGCCTGCTTCACGGTCGAGGCCTGC
>JAUYMQ010000548.1 GCA_030698575.1 Deltaproteobacteria bacterium | reverse complement strand
CGTGCCCGTGATCGGCGTGCCGATCGACTCGGGGCCTCTGGAGGGGCTCGACGCGCTGCTCTCGACCGCCATGATGCCGCCGGGCGTTCCCGTCGCCACGATGGCGGTGGGGAAGAGCGGCGCGCGGAACGCGGGCGTGCTGGCCGCCCAGATTCTCGGGCTCGGCGATCACGCGCTCCGCAAGCGCATTGCCGAGTTCAAGGCGGCGATGGCCGACTCGGTCGAGGCGAAGGACCGCGCGCTGCAGCGGAAGCGCGGCAAGCGGTGACACGGGCGCCGGAGAAGGTGAAGGCCGAGGATGTGGTGGCGGGCGGCGCCGCCCTCGACCGCGTGGTCGAGGCGCTGCGGCGCGACGGACTCGTCGCATACCCGACCGAGACCTTCTACGGCCTGGGCGCCAATGCCGCCTCGCCTCTGGCGCTCGATCGCCTCTACGAGGCGAAGGGAAGGCCGGAAGCGCTTCCCGTCTCGGTGATCGTCGCCGACGCCGCGGCACTGGCCCCGCTCGTCGCCGAGGTCCCGATCTCCGCGCGAAAACTCATGGACGCCTTCTGGCCGGGGCCGCTCACGCTGGTCTTCAGGGCCGCGCCCGGCCTCTCCGACCGCCTGACCGCCGGAACGGGCCGAATCGGCGCGCGCGTCTCGAGCCACCCGGTGGCCGCCGCACTTGCGGCCCGCTGCGGCTTTCCGATCACGGCGACCAGCGCCAACCTGAGCGGCGCCCCCGAGGCCTCGTCGGCCGGCGCGATCGACCCCGCCCTGCGCGAGGCCCTCGACCTCGTTGTCGACGGAGGCCCGACGCCGGGCGGACCCGCCTCGACAATCCTGGACGTCACCGTGGATCCGCCCCGGGTACTCCGAGCCGGCCGCGTCACGGAGTCCGAAATCGAAGCCGCCCTCAAGCAGTCCTCGCGGGCGAAGGAGTAGCAACGACTCCCATGGCGATCATCTCTCCCTTCAAGGCTCTCCGGTACCACCCCGCCCGCGTGCCCGATCTCTCGTCGGTCGTGGCGCCCCCCTACGACGTCATCTCGCCCGAAGCCCGGGAAGCGCTTTGCGCGCGGAGTGAGTACAACGCCGTGCGGCTCATCCTGCCTGTAGAAGAGGCAAGAGAACGGGGGCTTGAAGGGGCAACAGAACGGAAGGGCGAGGATAAGTATGTGCTGGCCGCGCGCGATCTCGCCGCCTGGCGGCGGGAGGGGGTGCTGGCGCAGGACGCCGAGCCGGGGCTGTATCTCGCAGAGGATCGCTACCGCGTGCGCGAGGCTTCGGGGCGCGAGGTCGAGCGGCGGCGGTTGGGGCTCATCTGCCTCGTCCGCATCGAGGACTACGAGGCACGTGTGGTCCTTCCCCATGAACGAACCCTTGCCGCGCCGCGCGATGACCGTCTGCGCCTCATGCAGGCGGTAAGTGCCCACCTGTCGCAAGTTTTCATGCTCATGCCGGACTCCGACGGCCGTTTCGCGGAGTTGTGCGCGAAGGCGGCGGGCGCCGAGCCGCTCGCGGAGTTCGAGAACGGCGAGGCGCGCCATCGCCTGCTCCGCGTTGATACCGGAACGGCCCGCGACTTCCAGGAAGCGATGCGCGATCGGCCGCTGCTCATTGCCGACGGGCATCACCGGTATGAAACGGCCCGCGCCTACCGCGATCTCATGCGCGAGACGCACGGAAGCAGCGGCGACCGCCCATGGGACCACGTCATGGTGCTCATCGCGTCCATGGATGATCCCGGCACGACGGTTCTCGGCTACCACCGCGTGGTTCGCGAGACCGGCATCACGCCGGCGGCACTCCGTGACCGCCTGGGGCGCACGTTTGATCTGAAGAAGGTCGGGGGCGTTGCGGACGGCGACGCGCCGGTGAAACTTCTCTCGGCGATGGCGGGGGCGGAGAGCGAAGGCAAGACGGCCTTCGGCGTGGCGCTGGGGGGAGAGGCGAACCTCTACCTGACGACCCGCGCGCGGAACCCGGCCGCGTCGCCGCTTGCCCGGCTCGATGTGTCGATCCTTCACGGGGAGATCTTCGAAATGATGCTGGGGATGACCGAGGAGGACTTCAAGCAGCAGCGCCGCATCGACTACACGGCCGATCCTGAAAAAGCGATCAGCATGGTCAGGGGGGGGAGTCACGCGGCGGCGTTCCTGCTGAACCCGACGCCCCCCGCCGAGGTGCTCGCCGTGGCGCAGGCGGGACACGTAATGCCGCAGAAGTCCACCTACTTCTACCCGAAGCTCCTCACCGGCCTGACCTTTCACGCGATGGATTGACCCGGGGCGCGATCTTGCCAAGACGCAGATCGAGATCGGCGAGCGTTCCCTCGCCGAGCTGCGCGTTCAGTTTGTCGAGCAGCACGCTCTTCATGTAGGTGAGTTGCTGGAGCCAGGTGTTGTGATCGACGCGGACGCGGAGCACACCCTTCGCGATGCTCTGGGGGCGCGCGTGGGCGGCCACCTGGGGTCCCACGGCGGCGTCCCAGATCTCGAACACCCGGTGCTCGCGCACGCTCTGGGTAAGCTTCAGCCGGTCCAGCACGGCCTCGAGCACCTCGCGGGCCGGCCGGAAAGCCCGGATCTTCTTCGTCCTCATCGAACCTCCCCTCTCCGTCGGCACCACCCTTCAACGGCGCGATCGTTGATAGCAGCCCCGGAGCCACCCCTGCAACCGGCCAAGGCGGGGAGGGGCGCGGGCGTCCCCGCGCGGGGACGGGGCCCCGCCGAGCACGGGAAGGCCGCGCCACGACGAGGCTCTAGATAGAGCGGACACACCCGCGGCGTTGACACCGCCCCCCTTTCGGCGTAACTTGCCTCCCCTTGCGCCCCTCCCTCGGGGCAGTCGCCAAAGCCCCGAACTCAAAGGGATTTCCGTACGACGCCGGAGACCCGCCGGCGCCCGAACGGGCCAGCCATGCTCGACGCCCTATCCGACAAGCTCGCGATCACCTTCAAGAAGCTTCGCGGCTACGGCAAGCTCCGCGAGGCGAACGTCCTCGAGGCGGTGAGCGAAGTGCGCATGAGCCTCCTCGAGGCCGACGTGCACTTCAAGGTGGCCCGGGCTTTCACGGACGAGGTGAAGGAGAAAGCGCTCGGGCGCGAAGTGCTCGACAGCATCACGCCGGCGCAGCAGTTTGTGAAGATCGTCAACGACGCGCTCGTGGATCTCATGGGGGGCGGGCATCGCGATCTGGATCTCGCAGCGAAGCCCCCCGTGCCGATCCTCCTCGTCGGGCTCCAGGGCTCCGGCAAGACGACCACGGCGGGGAAACTCGCGCTAATGCTCCGGGGCCGCAAGCGCACGCCCTATCTGGTTCCTGCCGACGTCCAGCGCCCGGCCGCAATCGAGCAGCTCAAGACGCTCGCGCGCCAGCTCGACGTGCCCGTCTACGACACGCCAGAAGGCGCCGATCCGGTCGAGATCGTCCGCGCCGGTGTCCGCCAGGCGGAACTGGAGGGGTGCGATACGGTGCTGGTGGACACCGCCGGCAGGCTTCACGTCGACGAGGAGTTGATGGAGGAGCTGGCCCGCATGTGTGCCGCCGTGGAGCCCCGGGAGATCCTGCTCGTGGCGGACGCCATGACAGGGCAGGACGCGGTGAACATCGCCAAGTCGTTCTCCGAGCGGCTCGATCTGACCGGCGTGATTCTGACGAAGATGGACGGCGACGCGCGGGGCGGCGCGGCGCTCTCGCTCAGGAAGGTCACCGGCAAGCCGATCAAGTTTATCGGTGTGGGCGAGAAGATGGACGCCCTCGAGCCTTTCCACCCCGAGCGCATGGCATCGCGGATCCTCGGCATGGGCGACATCGTATCGCTCGTCGAGAAGGCCGAGCAGGCCATTGACGCCGGCGAGGCCGAGGCGCTTGCCGAGAAGATCCGCCGCGACAAGTTCACGCTCGAGGATTTCCTCGGGCAGCTCCAGCAGATCAAGAGCATGGGATCCCTCGAGGGGCTCCTCGACATGATCCCGGGCATGGGCCAGCTCAAGAAGAAGAAGGGCTTCTCGGTCGACGAGAAGGAACTGGTCCGGGTCGAGGCCATCATCCAGTCGATGACCCACTCGGAGCGCCGGAACCACCAGATCATCAACGGGAGCCGCCGTCGTCGCATCGCCCTGGGCAGCGGCACGCGCGTCCAGGACGTGAACCGGCTCCTGAAGCAGTACCTGCAGGCCCGCAAGGTGATGAAGCAGATGACACGGGGACCGATGCGGGCCCTGGGTAAGCGATTTCCGATCTGAGGTAGTCTTGCAATTGCTCGCACACCAGGAGGCATTGAACGCCTATGCCATTGACAATCAGACTCACCAGAACCGGGACCAAGAAGCGCCCCCGGTACAGGGTGGTCGCGACGGACTCACGGAATCCGCGCGACGGCCGTTACATCGAGATCCTCGGGAGCTATGACCCGACGAAGGACGCCGCGGAAGCCACTCTCGACCTGGCGGCCGTTCAGCGATGGATCGACAAGGGGGCGCAGGTGACCCCGACGGTGAAGACCTTGATGCAGAAGCAGAAGGTTGAAGCGCCCTCCGCCGAGTAGCGCAGAGGCGGAAAACCGCCTCGTGACCCTCGCGCGGATCGGGAAGGCCCACGGGCTTCGCGGCGAGATGAAGCTCGATCTTCTCGGCCGCACGGGCGAACTGCTCGAGGGCTCGGGCCGCGTATATCTGGGGTGGTCGCAGCTCGACGCCCGCCGGATAGAGATCGAATCGCTCCGCGGCGGGCCGCCGCGCCCGCTGCTGAAGCTCCGGGGCGTCGATACACCGGAGGGGGCGCGGGCGCTGACCGGGGCGCGGCTGTTCCGGCCGCGGAGCGACTTCCCGACGCCCGCCGCTGGCGAATACTACTGGGCCGATCTGGTCGGCTTGCGCGTCCTGGCCGATGGTCAACCGCTGGGCCAGGTGGAGGAGATCCTCGAGACGCCGGCTTTCGATCTTCTCGTCGTGAAGCAGGGCGGCGGCGCCGCTTCAGACGCGCTTCCCGGTGTGTCACCCGAAGAGCATCTGATCCCCTTCACGGCGGCCGCGCTGCAGGAAGTCCGACTCGACGAGGGTGTCATCCGCGTGCATCCGCCCGCGGTCTGGGAAGAGCGGCGCGGGGAGCCCGGGGTATCGCGTCGGGAGCCGGGGAGGGCCGGTGGCGGAAAAGCGAAAAGCGCGCCGGGCCACGGTGAAGGGACCCGCACGGAAAAGAGCCGCGAGTAGCAGGTCGAAGACGGCGGGCAGCCGGGGGAAAAAAGGCGCGCTGCGAATCGATCTGCTCACGCTGTTTCCCGGGATCTTTGATTCGGCCTTCGAGCACTCGCTCCTGGCCAAGGCGAGCGCCCGGGGGCTTCTCGAAATAAGGGCCCACGACCTGCGCGAGGAAGGGGAGGGGCGGCACCGGGTCGCGGACGACGCCCCCTACGGCGGCGGCGACGGAATGGTGATGCTGGCCGGCCCCGTGGTGCGAAGCATCGAGAAATTGCGCGGGCGCGGCAGCCGGGTCGTTCTGCTCACCCCGGCCGGCGCGCTGCTGACGCAGGCGCGGGCAAGGGCGCTGGCCACCCAGCGCCATCTGATCATCGTCTGCGGGCGCTATGGCGGCGTGGACGAGCGGGTGGCCGCCTCGGTGGACGAGGAGATATCTGTCGGCGACTACGTGCTGGGGGGAGGCGAGCCGGCCGCGATTGTCCTCGTGGACGCCGTGGCGCGCCTGGTCCCGGGGGTGGTCGGAAACGCCGAGAGCACGGCGGCAGACAGCTTTGAGGACGGTTTGCTAGAATGCCCGCAATTCACGCGGCCGGAGTCCTTCAGGGGCTGGAAGGTTCCCGAGGTTCTCCTGAGCGGGGATCACGGGAAGGTCGCCCGGTGGCGGCGGAAGGAATCGCTGCGGCGCACGCTGCTGAGGCGGCCCGACCTGATAGCGCGGGCCAGGCTTTCGGATGAGGATCGCGTTCTGCTCGCGGAAGTGAGGCGCGAGGAGGGCGCGATCGCCGGTGAGGCGAATGCCTCCGGAGAGAACGATCGCGGCGGGCGCGGGAGCGCGCGCCGCGAATAGAAAGGGGGAAGGGAGGCCGTGATGAGCCTGCTGGATAAATTCGATCGTGAACTCGTGAAAGAAGGTGTCGCTGATTTCAGACCGGGCGACACGATCCGCGTCCACGTCAAGATCGTCGAGGGCGAGAAGGAGCGGATCCAGATCTTCCAGGGTGTGGTGATCCGGAAGCGCGGGGGAGGCCGGAGCGCGAGTTTCACAGTGCGCAAAATTTCCTACGGCGTCGGCGTCGAGCGGATCTTTCCGCTCCACTCCCCGACCGTCACGCAGGTCGAGGTCGTCCAGCAGGGACGCGTGCGGCAGGCGCGGCTCTACTACCTTCGGAAGCTGCGTGGGAAGAAGGCGAGGATCCGGGCCAAGCGCGTCGGGTTCGCCGAGCCGGAACTGATCGTGCCGCCGGACGAGGAGCCGACCGCCGCGCCCGAGGCCCCCGCTGAAGTTGCGGAGGGCGAGGCCCACGAGGGGACCGAGAAAAGCTGAAAGCTGCTGTCAGGGGGGAGCCTTGGCCGCAACGCCGGAACTCATTCTGCGCCACGCGCCGCCGGGTGACTATTTCGAGCGCTACTACGCCCGCCGCGGTTTCAGTCGGGTGGCGGGCGTGGACGAGGCGGGACGCGGCCCCCTGGCCGGCCCGGTCGTGGCGGCGGCGGTCATACTCGACCCGTCGCGTCCCATCGAAGGCATCGATGATTCGAAGCGCCTCCCGGAGCCTGTCCGCGAGGCGCTTTTTGTCAGGATCACGGCGACCTGCGCCTGGGGAGTGGGGGTGGTCGAACCGGCCGACATCGACCGCATGAACATTCTCCAGGCCTCGCTCGAAGCGATGCGGCTGGCGGTCGGCGAGCTTCCCGAGAGGCCCGACTGCCTGCTCATCGACGGCCGCGACGGCATCGGGCTCGCGCTTTTCCAGCGGCCGATCGTCGGAGGCGACGGCCGGAGCATATCGATCGGAGCTGCCTCGATCGTCGCCAAGGTGACGCGCGATCGAATCATGCGCGCGCTTCACGCACGATGGCCCCGCTACAACTTCGCGCGGCACAAGGGGTACCCCACCCCGGAGCACCGCGCCGCGCTCAGGAACTTCGGGCCCTGCCCGGCGCACCGCCGGACCTTCAACGGCGTCACTCCCTGAACTTTTCCAACGAGCTTTTCTTGACCGGGCGCGCCCCGCCCCCGAGGCCGACTTGACGCGGGCGCGCCGACAGACCGGTATTTTCGGCGAGGAACGGGCCGCGGCGGTGCTGCGCGAGGCGGGCTACCGCCTGCTCGCGCGGAATTACCGCTGCCCGCAAGGCGAGGTGGATATCGTTGCGGAGGAGGGCGAACAGATCGTCTTTGTGGAGGTGAAGGCGAGGCGGGGAGAGGCCTTCGGCGGGCCCGCCGCGGCCGTGACGCGCGCCAAGCGCCGGCGCATCGCACGGGCGGCGCTGCATTACCTCGCCGCCAACCGCATGCTCGAGCGGCCCGCGCGCTTCGACGTCGTGACCCTGCTGGAAACCCCGTCGGGGTGGCGGATCGAAATTCTGAGAAATGCCTTCGAGATCGAGGGCTGAGCGGGCGATCAGCCGAAGAACACCCCGGCCAGCTCGAAGAGGCGCGGATCCACGGTCTTGAGCGATTTCACGGCGTCGGCGAGATCAACCGCGACGATATCGTTCCCGCGGAGCGCCGCCATCTTGCCGAACTTCCCCTCCTTCACGAGATCAGCCGCGAAGACCCCGTAGCGCGTGGCCAGCACGCGGTCGAAGGCCGTGGGTGATCCGCCGCGCTGGACGTGCCCCAGGGACGTCACGCGGGTTTCGAAGCCCGTTCGCTTCTCGATCTCCTCGGCCAGTATCATTCCGATGCCGCCCAGCCGCGCGTGGCCGAACGCATCCGTCCCCCGGCTCGACACGATGTTCTCGTCCTTGCCGATCCTGGCCCCCTCTGCCACGACGACGATGCTGAAGCTCCGCCCGAGCTTGTGGCGGGAGCGCAGGTGGTTGCAGACGTTCTCGAGATCGACGGGGAACTCCGGCACCAGGATCACGTCGGCGCCGCCGGCGATGCCCGCGTAGGTGGCTATCCAGCCGGTATGGCGCCCCATGACCTCCACCACGATCGCGCGGTTGTGGCTTTCAGCCGTCGAGTGCAGCCTGTCGATGGCCTCGGTGACAATGCTGACGGCGGTGTTGAAGCCGAAGGTGAAATCCGTGCCGCCCAGATCGTTGTCGATTGTTTTTGGAACACCCACCACGGGAAGGCCGCGCTCGTGAAGGCTCCTTGCCACGCCAAGCGTGTCCTCGCCTCCGATCGCCACCAGGGCGTCGAGGCCGATCTTCTTGAAGTTGGCTTCGACCTTTTCGAAGCCTCCCTCCATCTTGCTCGGGTTCGTGCGTGAGGTTTTAAGAATCGTTCCCCCCACGTGCAGGATTCCCGATACGGCATCGCGATCGAGATCGCGGGTGAGCCCCTCGGTCAGCCCGCGCCACCCCTCGAGGATTCCCACCGACTCGAACCCGTGTTGGTGGCTACGGCGGACGATCGCTCGTATGGCGGCGTTCAGCCCCGGGCAGTCCCCGCCGCCCGTCAGCACTCCGACTCGTTTCATAGGGTCCTCCGCGGCTTTCAGGCCGTCTTCATGGTCGACGATGCCGGAGAGATTAGCAGAACGGCGCATGGCGATGAAAGCGCCCGGCCCGGCGCCGCCGCTGCTGTGTTAACATTCGCGCCGCGATCGATCCAATCCGGCGGGCCAATCCAGCGGGCCGATTCAAAGGGCCAATCCAGAAGGCCAATCCAGCGGGGTGACGGGTGACCCAACGCGATGCGGGCGTACTGTACGTTGTGGCGACGCCCATCGGCAATCTCGAGGATGTCTCCCCCCGCGCCCGCCGCGCGCTGGCGGAGGCCGATTTTATCGCCGCGGAGGACACGCGCAAAACGCGCAAGCTCCTGAGCCATCTGGGTGTCCGCACGCCGACGATGCTCTCCTGCTTTGCGGGAAACGAGGCGCGG
>JAUYMQ010000547.1 GCA_030698575.1 Deltaproteobacteria bacterium | reverse complement strand
AACGGCTACTTCGACGAGCTGGGGGTGCCCCGGCTCGTCGCGTGACCTCAACCTTTCGAACCGCCGGATGCGGACCCGCATGTCCGGTGGTGTGGGAGGGGAACGGCGGGGCGAACCCCGCGGTCCCCTATCCCGATCCTGCGACCCCGAGAAAAGGTCGGGGGGCTGCCGTTCGGACGTTGCTTCAGCCGCGCGCTCCCGGTAATATCCGGCTGTTCTACCTCCCGCCGGTCGCGGAGGGGAGGCCACCTAATAGAGGAGGAGTAACCATGGGAAGCAAGTTCGCGTGGACCGCTCTGCTGCTATTTGTTCTTGGTTTCGTGGGTCTGGGTTACGCGACGCCCTCTGCGGCCGCGATCGCGCCGGAAGGCGCGACTGCGCTGCTCAGGGGCTACGGCCTCGACGGGGGCGGTTGCGACTGCGAAAAGGAGCGAGCGGAGCTCGCCGAGATGCGCGCCCGCATCGCGGCTGCCGGTAGCGTGGACGAGGCGAGGGAACTGTCGCTCGATCAGACCGGGCTCGCGCGAAAGGCCCTCTCGCGGGCGAAGTGGGTAGTTCCGTTCAACGGCGCCATCAAGCAGGCCTCGGGCAAGCTCGACGCCTACGAGGTTCAGGTGCAGGCAGCGCAGAGCCCGGAGGAAGTGGCGGCGGCCTTCGGCGGACTGGTTCGCCTTGCCTCGGCCGATGATCTGAAAGTGGTCGACGCCCATTTGTTCGAGAAGAGATCAGGGTGCGACTACACCACGGGCGAGATCATCATCATCGTCATCGGGTTCCTGCTGGGGATCATCCCGGGATTCATCTTCCTGGCGGTCTTCTGCTGAGGTCCAGCCCGGTGATGGTCGCGCCACGAGGCTCCGTTTCAAGGGAGACAGATGAAGGTCCACTTCCTGCTAAAGGGCTACGTGCTCGGCACGTTCATGGATCACGAATTCGACATGGAGCTTCCGGAGGGGACCATCCTCCGGAAGGCGCTGAAGAAGGCGGGCAAGGAGCGGCGCGTGAACTTCGACCGGATCCTCGATGAGCACGAGGTGATCCGGGAGAGCATCATGCTCTCGGGCGAGCGCCTCGACTGGCCCTCGGGCCTGGAGCGTGAACTGAAGGACGGCGATTCGGTGTACATGCTTTCTCCCCTCGCGGGAGGCTGACCTCCGGCGGCCCGTGCGCGACGTCACGCGCCGGGCCGCATGGGAGCGCCCCTGATGGACCGTATTTTCCTCGAAGGTCTTCTGCTCCCGGTCCGCATCGGCGTGACCCCGTCCGAACGAGAGATGCTCCAGACCCTGGAAGCCGACATCGCCGTCACGGTGGATCTCGAGAAGGCGGGCCTCAGCGACAATCTCGCCGACACCCAGGACTACGCCGATATCCGGCGCTTGGCGATCGAGGTGGCGGCCGCCCGCACCTGGTCGCTCCTCGAGGGGCTTGCCGAGCGCATCGCGGCGGAACTCCTTGCGCTCTTTCCCGGCATCGCCAGCGTGTCGGTCACACTCCGGAAGCCGCGTCCCCCCTTCATGTCGGGCGTCGGAGCCGCGGGCGTGAAAATCGTCCGGCGCCGTCCGCCCTATCTCCAGGCCTGACCCCTTGCCAAAATCTGTCCGAAAGCTTGCGAAGCAGGAGATCGCCGGCATCCTCGAGGAGATCGGAACGCTCCTGGAACTGAAGGGCGAGAATCCGTTCAAGACCCGCGCCTACCACAATGCGGCGCGCTCGATCGAGGGCCTCGACGAGGATCTCGATGCGCTCGTAGCGCGCGACGAACTCCGCAAGATCAAGGGAATTGGTGAGGCGCTGGCTGAGAAGATCGGCACGCTCGTCACCACAGGCAAGCTCGCGTACTACGACGAACTTCGTGCGTCCTTTCCCGAAGGGCTGCTCGACATCCTCGCGATTCCCGGCCTGGGTCCAAAGAAAGTGAAGGTGCTTTACGAAGAACTCGGCGTCAGGTCGGTGCGCGAACTCGAGTATGCATGTCACGAGAACCGGCTGATCGATCTCCCGGGGTTCGGCGAAAAGTCGCAGGCGAAGATCCTCGAAGGGGTCGAGTTTGCGAAGAAGCACGCGGGGAGCTTCCTGTGGGTGGAGGCCTGGGCGCAGGCCGAGGGTGTCCTCGAAGCGCTCCGCAAGGTCCGGGCGGTCAAGACCGTGGAAGTTGCCGGGTCTCTCAGGCGCCGGAAGGAGGTCGTGCACGACGCCGACTTGATCGTGGCGACCGGCCAGCCCGAAGAAGTCGTGAAGCGCTTCGTGAAGCTCGCCGGGGTTGCCCGCATCCTCGCGGCGGGTGAAACAAAGGGGAGTGTGATGCTCGAGACCGGCCTGCAGATCGATCTCCGCGCCGTGAAGCCCGCTGAGTTCCCCTTCGCCATGCACTACTTCACCGGCTCGAAGGCGCATAACATCGCCATGCGCGCTCTGGCCCAGCGGAAGGGGTTCAAGCTGAACGAGTACGGCCTCTGGAAGGGGAAGCGGTCGGTCAAGTGCGGAACGGAAGCCGATCTCTTCGATGCCCTGGGTCTGTCCTACATCCCTCCGGAGCTGCGCGAGGACGCGGGTGAACTGGCCGCCGCGCAGGATGGGGAGATCCCCGTCCTCGTCGAGCTTGGGGATCTCGAGGGCGTGCTCCATACCCATTCGACCTGGAGCGACGGCAAAGCCTCGATTGAGCAGATGGCACGGGCGGCTGGGGCGATGGGCCTCACCTACATGGGGCTCACGGACCATTCGAAGTTGGCGGCTTACGCCGGAGGTTTGAAGGATGCGGAGATTCTCGAACAGCACAAGGAGATCGACGCGCTCAACGGGAAGCTCAAAGGGATACGCATTCTGAAGGGGATCGAATGCGACATCCTGCAGGACGGGAAGATGGACTATCCCGACAAGATTCTCGCGCGCTTCGACTTCGTCATCGGCAGCGTGCACTCGCGCTTCAACCTGCCGGCGAAGCAGATGACCGATCGGATCTGCAAGGCGCTTTCGAATCCGTACGTCACGATGATCGGGCACCCGACGGGGAGACTGCTTTTGGCGCGGAAGGGCTACGATGTGGATCTGCGGGCGATGATCGACACGGCGAAGAAGCACGGGAAATTCGTGGAGCTGAACGCCCATCCGCTGAGGCAGGATCTCGACTGGCAGCACTGCCGGTACGCCAGGGATCAGGGAGTGCGCGTCTCGATCAACCCGGACGCCCATTCGACGGAGGGTCTGAAGGACATCGAGCGTGGCATGGGAACCGCGCGGAGGGCCTGGCTCACGAAGGAGGACGTTCTGAACGTCCTGCCGCTCGATCGCGTGATGAAACTCATCAGCCGACGTGAGAGTTCGAAACCGGGAGCCAGACGCTGAACCGGGTGTAGCGGCCGGGCCTGCTCTTGACGGCGATCTCGCCACTCAGGGTTGTCACGATGTTGTGACAGATGGAGAGCCCGAGGCCGGTTCCGATGCCGACCGGCTTCGTGGTGAAGAAGGGCTGAAAGATCTGATCGATGTTCTCGGGCGGGATGCCGACGCCAGTGTCCTCGATCTCGATGAGCACCCGCCCTTTGCCTGCGAGCCTGGTCCGCACCCGAAGCTCGTTTTTCCCCGACCCGTTCTCGGGCATCGCCTGGGCCGCGTTCATCAGGAGATTGAGGAACACCTGCCCGAGCCGTGACTCGGTTGCTTGCACCGGCGGCACCGGCTCGAACTCCCGAACCAGCCTGGCGCCTTTCTCGATCTCCCTGCGCGCCATGTTGATGGACGATTCCAGGACACGGTGGATGTCCACGGGGCACAGGTCATCCTCGCCGTCCCTCGAAAAAGTCCTCAAATCCCGGACGATCTGGCAGACCCGCTCGGCTCCCTCGCGCGCGTCCTGGATCGTCGCCTCGATATCGTCGAGCCCGTCCGCCAGGCCTTCGGCCCCGCGACCGTTCGCCGCCCCCGGCGCCGGCGCGCCCTCGCCGGATAGCGCCTTGAGAATCCGGGGTATCTCTCGCGCGAGGTAGTCAAGATTTGAGATGACGTAGGCGAGCGGGTTGTTGACCTCGTGCGCGACGCCTGCGGCGAGCGTGCCGATCGAAGCCATGCGGTCGGCCTGGAGCAGCCGGGCTTGCGTGCGTTTCCGATCGCTCACGTCGCGCGTGATCGTGATGACCGCGGGCTCGCCGTCGAACTCGATCGGAATCGCCTCCAGCTCCGCCGTGGTCCTGCGCCCGTCTTTTCGAAGGAACTGCATTTC
This sequence comes from Deltaproteobacteria bacterium, assembly GCA_030698575.1. Lineage (GTDB taxonomy): Bacteria > JAUYMQ01 > JAUYMQ01 > JAUYMQ01 > JAUYMQ01 > JAUYMQ01. Next base: position 199 of record JAUYMQ010000547.1, on the reverse strand, counting down.
ACGCGGCGGCGCGGCCTTCAGGGTCTTGCGCATCTCCCGGAAGCGCGCTTCCATCGATTTCCGCTGGGAGGGATCAAGAAGATCCAGGACGGATTTCCCGATCAAGTCATCGGGCAGATCGTAGCCGATGGCGGAGGCGGCCCTGGGATTGGCATAGACGATGGGCCCGAAACGGTGAACGATGACACCCTCGGGGATG
>JAUYMQ010000529.1 GCA_030698575.1 Deltaproteobacteria bacterium | reverse complement strand
CACGGGAAAGACCGAGTTGATACCGCTGTTGCCCGTGGCCTCGGCCATGGTCGGCGCGCTGTTGAAAGCCGAGGCGAAGGGATCGGGGGGCAGCGAGTCGGTGCGGACCGGATCCTTGACGGCGAAATTGTTCGTGATGTCGCCGAAGGCCTCCATGATCAGGTTGCCCGTCGAGGACGGAAAGAGGACGAAGTCGTTCCCGATGAGGATGTCCCCCTGGAGCGCCCTCGCCGTGAGGTTCGGGGCCAGGATCCGGTTCACGTTGATGCCGTCCGTGTTTCCCGCGCCCGCGTCGCCCACGAGCACGACGTCGCCCGACGTGGCGACCAGTTCCACGCCCGCGTTGCCGTAGTTGAAGAAATGGGAGAGTCCCAGCGCCCCCTGGGGGTTGCGGATCTGGCCGAGCCGGACGTTGGCCGCCTCCACGTAGGCGGTGCTCCCGTTCGCCAGATCGATGGTCGTCGTCCGCACGCCCACGCCGAAACTCCCCGTGAGGTGCACGTCGGCGTGCCCCCGGTTGACCAGGAAGTGCCCGGAGAAGTCGCGGGCATTCATCGTCAGGTTGCCCATCGTCCCGGCGGGGAAGGAGTAGGCGCCGATGTGGGTGAAGCTGCTCGAGATCTCGCCGTTCGGGGCGTTGAGCACGATATCGCCCCCCGCCTGGGTCCCGATGCCGCCGACGCCCCCGGTAGGAAGACGCAGCGCGATCGACCCCGCCCGTTCCAGGAACGCGGCGTTCCGGCCCGCATTGATGTTTCCCTGGACGGCCGTCAAGTCGATCGAGCCGCCCTTCGTCGTCCGGATCGCACCGTCCTGCAGGTTGATGCTATTCCCCGTGACGGCCTTGATCCGCCCGTCGCCGATCTCGACGAGCGCATTCGTCAAGTTGCCCACGCCCGGCTGGACGTCGAAGAGGCCGCCCGATGCGAAATCGGCGCCGGCCACCAGATTGAGGTTGAAGCCCGGGCCGCTAGTAAGATCGCTGATCTGCGCGCCCGTTCCGAAGATGATGTCGTTGCCGGCGCGGAGCGTCAGCTCCTCGACCTGCGGCTGGAGGTTCCACGCGGTTACGATGCTGATGTTGTTGGTCGCCTCCACGCGAATGATGCTGAGGCCGGTAAAAGAGGAATTGGCATTCAGAGTGAGGTTGCTCGGGAGCGCCGGGCTGTCGAAGTTGACCGTTCCAGTACCAGGCGGATCGACTACCGGCGAGCCGTTGGGCGCCGAATTGCCAATCGTGACGTTCGCGGGATCGATCAGGAGCTCGCCGCCTGCATATCCTTCGGCCGCCTCACCACGCACCGCGCCCTCAAGGGCCATGCCCCCCGAGGCCGAAAGCTCCACCGTGCCCCCGTCACCCCCACCGGCGCCGCCCGATACGTCGATGACCGCGTCTTTCTTGAAGACCAGATCGGCGGACGGCTCTCCGCCGCCGGTGCCCCCGCCCGAGATGGCGGTCACGGAACCGCCCCTGGAAAGGCCGGCATCCGCGCCCCGCGCACTCGTATCGCTCCCCTCCTCGAAATAGACCCGGTTGCTCGCCACGAGCCTGATCTCGCCTTCCCGATCCTCCACCGTGTTCGCCTGCACCAGCCCGGACTGGTTGACGGCGCGGCCGTAGAGATCGACCCGCCCACCGTCCGAGACGAGATCCTTCAGATTGATCGCCTGGCCTGCCGGGGCTTGGACCTCGATGAGAAGCCCGGTTCCATCCGGGCGGTTTGAGAGATAGGCCTTCGTCCCGGCCGCCAGGGCGATGTGTCCCTCGGGCGAACGGATGATTCCGCTGTTCTCGACGTTCGGCGCGAGCAGGTAGGCGAAGCCGCCGGTCACGGTCTCGATGTTCCCGAAGTTCTTGACCGCGCCGTTCTGGTCGTGACCGATGAACTTGAACTTCCCGTTAAGGAAATCCTGATCCTCTATCGAAAGTGATGTGGCGATCAATCCGTGAACGTTCACCTTCGAGTTCGGCCCGAAGATGATTCCGGCTCCGTTGAGCAGGACGACGTTCCCGTTCGCCTGAAGCGAACCGAAGATGGTCGAAGGATTGTTGTCGAGGATCCGGTTGAGAGCGAAGGAGTTCGAGCCAGGCTGGATGAAGCGGGTGGTTTCCTGGGGCGCGATGTTGAACTGATCCCAGTTGATGATGACCCGCTCGCTGGTGATGATGTTGAGGGCGCCCCCGGAACGATCAAATTTCACCGAGCCGGCGATGACCTGCTCCCCTTTCGGATTGGCCGGTACTCGTTCCGGAATGAGGACAACAATAGCCGCCAAGATAAAACCGAATGTCGGGATCCTTAGAAAACCGCGGCGCTGCCCCCTTGGATTCAATTTATTGCCTCTGGGTAATGGCGTTTCGCTAGTAGCGACGAGAAGCACCTCCCGCATGCTTCGTTCCAAGCTTTGGCAACGAGACTAGAGACACAAAGTGGAGCGCTGCCGTCGTCCGTGTGAAGATCCGGTGACAGCCGCGCCACCCATCGTCATCGAAACTTAACTTTCCTGTGTCGTTGGCTTCTTGCGGGGCGGATAGCTTCCATGGCCTAAACCCGGTGGCCGACGTCCGGCGCCGGCAGGCGAACCCACGAAACGAGGGAGCTTCCCACCTTGCATGCCAGATATCCAACGGGGGCCCGGCGAGAGCGCCGATCGATCCTGGCCGCCCTTCTTGTCCTGGCGGTGCTGCTGATCCTCCCCCAGGGTGAAGCGATGGCCAAGAAGAACGCCGGGAACACTCTGATCGTGGATCCCCTGACGCCCGGCGCCTTCCCGACCATACAGGCCGCAATAGACGCGGCAGCTCCGGGCGACACGGTCTACATCCAGGACAAGGGGACGCCCTACACGGAGGACGTGATCGTTACCGGGAAGGATCGCCTCACGGTCCTGGCGGGTCAGCGGGTGGTGCTGATGACCGGGGGCGGCAACCCTCAGCTGGGAATCTTCCGCGTCGTGGACAGCCGGCGGGTCATCGTGAGGGCGCTCAGGATCTTTTGCGACAATCGTGTCAGCGGGCGAGGGTTCGTCCTGAACAACGTCGTGGAGGTGACTCTCGACTCGGTCAACGCCGAGGTGTGCCAGGCGGGCGCGCGCGTTGAAGCTCCTTCCACGGCTGCCGTGATTCGCAACTCCCTCTTCTTCGACGACGCCATCGGTGAGCGCGACGAAGCACTCGATACAGTAGTTGCCTTTACCTGTTTCCACCCATGTCCGCATACACTCGTTATTGCCAGCGTGTACCAGCGCCTTGCAGGAACCGCACGCAATCGAGTCGAAG
>JAUYMQ010000122.1 GCA_030698575.1 Deltaproteobacteria bacterium | reverse complement strand
GGCGTCGGCGCTGGGGCTGCTCAGTGTGATGCGGGACCTTGCGGAGGCTTCCCCGAGGAGGGAACTGGATTCGCGATATCCATGTGCGCTGGCGGACGTCTGCCTCGATAAGGCCTGCGCCAGTGGGGATGCTGCGGCCTGTCAGCTGGAGCCTCCGGGCGCATAAGTGCGACAATATGCCGCACCAGCGTCAGATTGGACCCAAGGTGCAAAATGGCGCTCCTTATGAGGAGTCCCTAGCGCCCAAGGGTTGTAGGACATGGCGCGCGCACGGGTTGGGGTTTGATTCCGGCGCTGACCGCCCGTTTGCAGCACCCGCAAATCGCTTCACGCGTGAGGGATGAGATCAGTCGTCGCGGATATCAAAGTGGATGGATCCGATACTGAGGCGCCGTTCCCTCGTGCGATCCCGCCCGTCTCTACAGGTGGCGGCTCCGCCCTTGCGGCTGGACCGGAAGAGGTTCTCTGGCACCTGAAAAAGGCCCAGGCCTTGGCTCAGATGGGGAGCTGGGAATGGAACATCCGCACGGGCGAACTGCTCTGGTCCGACGAGATCTTCAGCCTGTTCGCGCTGCCGATTGATGCTTTCGGCGCCAGCTATTCCGCCTTCCTCGAACGCGTTCACCCTGACGACCGTGCGCTGGTCGAGGAGGCTGTCAGGCTGGCCGTCGAGGAGGGTGCGGACTATGCGCTCGACCATCGGATTGTGCGGCCGGACGGCGAAATTCGCTTCGTCCACGAGTATGGCGAGGTCGAGCGCGATCGGGCGGGCGTTCCGCTGCGCATGCGGGGCATTGTTCAGGACGTCACCCGCTCGCGGGCCGTCGAGCGTTCCGCCACGCGTAATCGGGACATGCTTTCGGGCATGTTCCGCATCTCGCCCGAGGCCATCATCGTGGCGAACGAAGCGGGACGGGTCGTCATCTTCAGCGCGGGAGCCGAGGTCGTGTTCGGCTACGCCGCCCACGAGATTGTCGGCGGACCGATCGAACGCCTGATGCCCGAGCGATTCCGGGGCGATCACGGCAAGCACGTCGCCCGGTTCGCCGCCGGACCGCACGACAGCCTGCAGATGGCCCAGCGCAGGAGCATTCTGGGCCTGCGGAAAGACGGCGTCGAAATCCCGATCGAGGCCTCCCTCGCCCGAATCGTGGCGGGCGGGGAGATCCTCTTCACGACCATCGTGCGCGACCTGACCGGACGATTTGAAACCGAGGCCTGCCTGGTGGAGGCGCGGGATCGCGCCGAGCAGGCCAACCAGGCGAAGTCGGTCTTTCTCGCCAATATGAGTCACGAACTCCGGACGCCGCTCAACGGCATTCTCGGGGTGGCCGAAGCCTTGGCGAACACCGCCTCCGATTCTCGACAGAAGGAGATGGTGGACCTTATCGCGACCTCGGCGCGGGCCCTTGAGGCCCTGCTGACGGACATTCTCGACCTTGCGCGTATCGAGGCGGGGCGCCTGGATATCCGGAACGAACCCTTCGATCTCAGCGTCATGGTCAGGAGCGTCGCGGCGCTCTTCGCCGCGAGCGCGGAAAGCAAGGGGTTGTCGTTCGACCTGGACCTGCCGGACTCCGCCGCGCTCACTCTCTCCGGCGACTGCATGCGGCTACGGCAGATTCTCAACAATCTGCTCAGCAACGCGGTGAAATTCACCGAGACCGGCGGCGTGACCCTGGCCGTGGAGACCGATTGCAGCGGCGGCCCGTGCCGGGTGCGGTTTTCAGTGCATGACACGGGGATCGGTTTTGTCGAGGAGGTCGGATCACGGCTCTTCCAACCCTTCGAGCAATCGGACGGATCGATCACGCGCCGCTTTGGCGGCACCGGACTGGGCCTGTCGATCTGCAGGAGCCTGGTCGAGCTCATGGGCGGGACGATCGAGGCAAGGTCGGTTGCCGGCCAGGGCTCTACCTTCTCCTTCGAGGTCACGCTGGCGACGGCTGTGCTCGAGCCGGTCGAACCCGCCGAATCTCCCGAGTGGACCGGGCAGCCGCTTCGCGTCCTGCTGGCCGAAGATCATCCGGTGAACCGGCGCGTGGTGGAGCTGATCCTCGAGCCCATGGGCATCGAAGTATGCTCGGTGGAGAACGGAGAACTCGCGGTCGTCGAGGCGGCGGCCGGCTCGTTCGACCTCGTCCTGATGGACATGCAGATGCCTGTCATGGACGGCCTCGAGGCGGTCAGGCGCATACGGGGGAGGGAGGGCGAAGCCGGCCTGCCGCCTGTGCCGATCTGCATGCTGACCGCCAACGCGCTTCCCCTTTTTCAGGCTGAGGCCCTCGAAGCCGGAGCCGACGGGTTCCTGACCAAGCCGATCAGCGCCATGGTGTTGATCCAGAAGATCAACCAGCTTGCCTCGAAGGTCGATGTAAATCGCACGGCCATCTGAACGGCCTGTCACACCTGGCGCAGCGGCTGGAGCGGGCGGCGGGAATCGAACCCGCACGAAAAGCTTGGGAAGCTTAAGCTTCATCTTTAAAAACAACGTGCCGACAGCAAAGCGCGACTGTTCAGTTTTCCAAGCCAGAGGACCCGATCACAACTCTGGGCCGGGATACGGGCCCGCGCCATATCGACTGCGAACTGCCGGATGGAGGCCGCATGTAGTTTTCCGGTGGGACCCCGAAAACCACCATCCGGTCCTTCGATCTAACGGTCGAGCTACCGCCGCCCCGCCCCTATCAGCGACCTGCCCCGTTGCGGGGCCTCCCAGGGGACAAATGAGCGGCCCACCGGAGGCGCGGCCCTAGGTTTCACGTGGCCCATGAGGGGCGAGTGAGCTTCGGTATTTCCTAGACAATTGGCCCCGCCGAGAAGACCTTCTCAAGGAATGCAGCGACCTTTTGCCACTCGGTTTCAGCG
>JAUYMQ010000525.1 GCA_030698575.1 Deltaproteobacteria bacterium | reverse complement strand
GTCAGATGCAGCCGATCATCGAACGTGGCTACCTCTACATCGCCCAGCCGCCGCTGTTCCGGGTGAAGAAAGGCAAAATCGAGCGCTACATCAAGGACGAGGCGGCACTCGAAGACTACCTGCTCGAGCTGGCGCTGAAGGATCTCAAGCTCACCCGGTCGGGCAACGGAAAGTCGACGCTCGCCGGAGAGCGGTTCAAGAGCGTACTGAAGCGCACGATCGAACTGCAGAAGTTGCTCGGGGTGCTCGCGAGGCGGCGCGATGCGCGGGTGATCGAGGGGCTCGCCATCATTCCCGGATTCAAGAAGGATCTTTTGCGGAGCAAGAAAGGCCTCGTGGATTTTCTGCAGAAGTCTCTCAAGCCCTATCTCGAGAAGGTGCACCCAGACTGCGCCCCGGTCACGTTTGCCGTCGAGCCTGACGCGGAGCACGGGGGCTTCCAGGCACGGCTCGAGACCAAGCGCGAGGGCGCTACGGTCGAGACCCTTCTCCACGCCGACTTCTTCTCCACTCCCGAGTTCGACGAGGCGATCCGTCTGGGCGGGACGCTGAACGTCCTCGGCCTTCCGCCTTACGCTTTGCGGAACGGCGACGAGCAGGAAGAGATCGCCGGCAACCTTCGGGAGCTGATGGTCAAGGTGCTCGCGCACGGGCGGAAGGGGCAGTACATCCAGCGCTACAAGGGGCTGGGCGAGATGAACCCCGATCAGCTCTGGAAAACCACCATGGACCCGACGCAGCGCACCCAGCTCCAGGTCCGGATGGACGACCTCCTGGAAGCCGAGAGCGCTTTCACGGTGCTCATGGGCGACGAGGTGGAGCCCCGCCGCGAGTACATCCAGCAACACGCGCTGGACGCCCGCAACCTCGACATCTGAGAGCCAGGCCATCCCCGGAAGCTTGCCACCGGGCGCCGAGCCGGCGCTCAATATCATGGGACTAAGCAATCATGCCTGAGACCCTGCCGCCGCCGACGGTCGTGAACATCGAAGACGAGATGCGCAAGTCCTACATGGCCTACGCCATGAGCGTCATCATCGGCCGTGCCATTCCCGACGTGCGAGACGGCCTGAAGCCGGTGCACCGGCGCATTCTCTATGCGATGTTCCGCGAGGGCCTTCTCTCGAACCGCGGCTATTCGAAGTGCGCCGGCGTGGTGGGCGAGGTGTTGAAGAAGTACCACCCGCACGGCGACTCGGCGGTCTATGACGCCCTCGTCCGCCTGGTGCAGAGTTTCAGCGTCCGCTATCCGCTGGTCGACGGCCAGGGGAACTTCGGCTCCATCGACGGCGATCCTGCGGCTGCCTACCGCTACACGGAGGCGCGCCTCAACCGTCTCGCCGAGGAGATGCTCTCGGACATCGACAGGAACACCGTCGATTTCCTTCCGAACTTCGATGAGAGCACGCTGGAGCCCACGGTCCTCCCCTCGAAGATTCCCAACCTGCTGCTGAACGGATCGACCGGCATCGCGGTGGGCATGGCGACGAACATCCCGCCGCACAACCTGGGCGAGCTGGTGGACGCCTTGATCGCGCTCGTCGACAACCCGGACATGACGGTGGCCGATCTCATGAAGCACGTGCCGGGGCCGGATTTCCCGACGGGTGCGTACCTTTGCGGGACAGAGGGGATCAAGCAGGCTTACGAAACGGGGCGCGGCTCGATTACGCTGCGCGCCCGCATATCGACCGAGCCTGTCACCGGCAAAGACAAGACGAACGTGGTGATTACCGAGATTCCCTACCAGCTCAACAAGTCGCGCCTCATCGAGCGGATCGCCGATCTGGTGAACGAGCGTCGGATCGAGGGAGTTTCGGACATCCGCGACGAGTCCGATCGCGACGGCATGCGCGTGGTCATTGAACTGAAGCGGGGTGAAGATCCCGAGGTCGTCACGAACCAGCTCTTCAAGCTGACGCCGCTTCAGGGGACCTTCGGCATCATCATGCTCGCCATCGTGAACAACCAGCCGGTAGTGCTGAACCTGAGGCAGGCGCTCCGGCTGTTCGTGGAGTTTCGCCGGGAGGTAGTCACCCGCCGGACGGCCTTCGATCTGAAAAAAGCAGAGGAACGGGCCCACCTCCTCGAGGGCTACAAGATCGCGCTCGATAATATCGACGCGGTGGTGAACCTCATCAAGCGAAGCGCGGGACCCCCCGAGGCCAAGCAAGGCCTCATTCGGCAATTCCGGCTGAGCGACCTCCAGGCGCAGGCGATCCTGGATCTTCGCCTGCAGCGCCTCACGGGTCTCGAGCGCAAGAAGATCCTCGATGAGCTGGCCGAGATAAGGAACCTCATCAAGGACTTGAAGGACATTCTGGCCAAGGAGTCGCGTGTCCGGGAGATCATCCAGACCGAACTACTGGAGATGAAAGAGAAGTATGGCGACGAGCGCCGGACGGAGATCGTGGGCGCGGTGGCCGACATCGACATCGAGGAGTTGATCAAAGAAGAGGACATGGTCGTGACCATCTCCCACGGCGGTTACATCAAGCGAAACGCCGTGAGCCTCTATCGCGCCCAGCGCCGGGGCGGCAAGGGGAAGATGGCGGCGACGACGAAGGAGGACGACTTCGTCGAATCGCTCTTCGTCGCTTCCACGCACAGCTACATCCTGTTCTTCACGAACACGGGGCGGATCTACTGGCTCAAGGTGCATGAGCTGCCGCAGATGGGCCGGGCCGCCCGCGGCAAGGCCATCGTGAACCTGCTGCAGATCGAGCCCGGCGAGACCGTCGCGGCCCACCTCCCCGTCCGCGAGTTCACGGAAGGGAGCTACGTCATTGTCTCCACCGCGAAAGGGCTCGTGAAGAAGACCTCGCTCATGGCCTATTCCAACCCTCGCAAGGGCGGCATCATCGGGATGGTTCTCGAGAAGGGCGACGAGCTGATCGCCGCGCGGTTGATTGACGGACAGCAGCACGTCTTCCTCGCTTCGGCGAGCGGCCTTTCGATCCGCTTCAAGGAGCAGAACGTGCGGCCCATGGGACGGGTATCGCGCGGGGTGAAAGGAATGGCGCTCGGCAAGGGTGACCGCGTCGTCAGCATGGAGACCTCGAGCTTCCCGGCGAGTCTTCTCACGGTCTGTGAGCGGGGCTACGGTAAACGGACGGCGACGGACGAGTACCGTGTGCAGACGCGCGGCGGGAAGGGCATCATCACGATCAAGACCACGGAGCGAAACGGCCGGGTAAAGGACGTTAAGCTCGTGACCGACGTCGACGACCTGATGATCATCACGAGCCGCGGCAAGATCGTCCGCACGAACGTGCGCGGCATCTCGGAGATCGGCCGGAATACGCAGGGAGTCCGCCTTGTCAGCCTCGAGGCGGATGAGAAAGTGACCAGCGTGGCGCGCCTCGCCGAGAAGGAAGAGGAGGCCGAGGAAGGCCCGATCCCCACCGTATGAGGAGGGCCGGCGGGCTCTCGCGGGCCGGGGCCGGTGCGTTGACAGCATTCGGGGTGAATGTTAGCTTTCCCGCCCGGTTAGGACGTTTGCGTACCTGCTAGCATCCCTAGCACGAGGTTTTCCCAGCTCATCCATGAGAGGGGGGCCATGTCCCCCGCGCGCACGCACTCGCAGGCCCTCTTCGAGGCGGCCAAAGCCCTGATCCCGGGAGGCGTCAACTCGCCCGTCCGCGCCTTTCGCGGCGTCGGTGGCGAGCCGCGTTTCATCGCGAAGGCCAAGGGCGCCCATATAACCGATGTCGACGGTTATACGTTCATTGACTACGTGGGCTCCTGGGGACCGCTGATTCTCGGCCACGCCCACCCCCGGGTGGTGCGGGCGGTGCAGCATGCCGCGTCTCGCGGAACGAGCTTCGGGGCGCCGACAGCCGGCGAGGTGGAGCTGGCACGGAGGATCACCTCAGCCATGCCGTCCCTCGAGAGGGTACGGCTGGTCTCGAGCGGCACC
>JAUYMQ010000518.1 GCA_030698575.1 Deltaproteobacteria bacterium | reverse complement strand
CGTGCCGGACGCATGGCGCCCTTTCGGGCGCACGCCCGGATAGGGCGGGGCCCGGATTCTCATCGGGTGTCGGAGCGCCTGGCTTTAAGGATTGCGCTGAACCAGCACTGTAATGAGATCGCTTCGGGCGGATCGGGCGGTTTCGGGAGATGGATGGTCTGTTCGTGCGGGGCTCAGGGCGGCCGCGGGGTCAGGCGCGGCGGCCCGAGAGCACATAGGCCTGTGGCGGGTCTCCGAAGGAGTCGGTCACGTGAACGTCACGGAATCCTGCGTCACGGAAAATCTTAACGAGGCGCTCACGCGGGAGGAACTCGAAGGCGCCGGATTCCTCGAGGTTCAGAATCCCGGCCGCCTTGTTCAGGAAGGTGCGAGCGGAGTTCAGGAGATCGTCCCGCGTGAGGCCTTCGGGAATCTCGAGATCCGGGGAGCGCCGGAGCCGTTCGATGAGCCGCATGTAGATGCGCGAGACGTCGGCATCCGGCTTCATGCTCGACAGCACGAGCGAACCGCCCGGTGCGAGAAGCCGGTGAAATTCCCCGATGGTGGCTTCGGGCCGGTAGAGGTAGCAGACGACCAGGCTCGAAAGGATGCGATTGTAGGAGCGTTCCTCGAAGGGCAGGTGCATAGCGAGTCCGGCGTTTCCGAAGGAGAGACGTTTCCAGCGCAAGGCCGCCGCGGTCAGGACGTCATACGCGGACGGCGCGGATGGATCATGGCGGTCGGGGTCGACAAGATCCTCGCGGACCAGCGCGCGTCGCAGAAACCTCGCCGCTCTTCCGAGATCCTCCAGAACCTCAGCGCCCTCGGGGCCGTAGGCAGCGGCGAGCGAGTCGCCGAGCTCTGACCGGGGATCGTCCCCGCGCGCCATGCGGAGCGCCTCCGGATCGCGGCCTTCGCCGAGTTGCGCGATGAGCCGTGCCGGAAGACCTTCCACCTGCCCCTCCAGCGCCCGCCAGTCGAACGCGTCCGCCGCGAGCGCTTCCGCCACGGGCCCCAGCCGTGACATTTCGAAGTCGGCGGTCCGATAGCCGATCTCCGGGAAGGCGATCGGGGCGCGGCGGGCCATCTCGCCGAGCTTGCGACGGGCCGTTTCGAGCGCCTCCGGCACGTAGTCCGCGAGCATGATCTCCGAAGGCATCGGCGCCTCGCCGGAAGAAGCTTTCTCGATGAGCAGTTCGGCGAAGTTTCCCGTTCCGCATCCGGCGTCAAGGATACGCTCCCCTCCCCGGAGATCGAGATGCGCCATCTGCGTCGCCATGAGATCCGTGTAGGCGTCCGTCTCGCGAATGATGTCGAATCCGAGGTAGCGATCCTTGCGCTCGAGATATTCCCGCCAGAAACCCCTGTGGTCGGGCTCGCCAGACTTCGCAAGGCGGACCTTCTCGGCCTCCCGAACCGCCGCGAGCTTGCCGAGATCAGGGGCGGAGGCGCGGATCGTGCTGCCGTTGAAGAACTTCCAGAGGCAGCCGGTCACCAGCTTGAAGGCCTCCATGGCTTCCTCGCTGGTGCGCATCTGGTGGCCCGTTGGTATCGAGAACAGTTCCCGCGGCGCCGGGCTCCTGACGCTCATGAGATTCTGTACGCGATCGGGATGCACCCAGTCGTCGTACCGTCCGTAGATCCAGGTGACGGGGATCTCGACCTTGGGCATCTCCTCGAGGGCGTCGCGCAGATACACCAGCCGCCGCTCGAAGGCGTCGGCGAAGAAATGATCGAGGTCAACGGGGTTTCCCAGGACGGGCAGGATCCCCAAGGGAACGCCGTTCCTGTGGGATCCCAGCAGATCGAGCCCGCCGCAGATGTTCTTCAGTGTGTCGTGGAAGTCGGGCGCGCCCGCGAGGCTTATCCAGTAGTGGATGCGCGCGCCGTTGTCCTCGACGATGGCGCACCTTGCCTCGATCGACGCTGAACTCATGGAGATGACGGCCACGCGGGAGGGCTCGAAGCGCTCGTTGTCGTAGAGATAGTCGAGGGTCGCATGAATGTCGGCGACGGCCTGCCCCATCGTCGAGTGAACCATCTCCATCCCGGGCTTGCGGGCCTCCGGATCGTTGGCGCTTTCTCCGTGCCGCCGGATGCCGTCGAACCGGAGCACCGCGACCTCGCGCCCCCGTCGCCGAAAATTTTAGACGATCGTAAGCGCAAGGGCGCTGAGCGTTTCTTTGCGCCGGCCGGTGGCCGGCGGAAGAATCACGACCGGCACCGGATCCTTCGCCGCATCGCCGAACGTCGAATCGAGGATCCCCACGATTCTCTCTCCCCGGCGGTTGAAGAAGCGCACGACGTCAACTGCACCCTCGCCTTGCCGTCCCGCCGGCGTGCGCGCATGGCGCCGTTTCCGGGCCCCTTCGTCGAGCGGGAAATCGAGATGCCGTGCCCGAATGGGGCGGCGCAGAAGGCCGACCTCGACGCCCACCCGCCAACCCCTCGAGCCATCCAGTGTCGTGATGTGGCGTATCTCGACGCTCGGGAGATCAACCGGATTGCCCTTCACGCGCACCTTGAGACCCGAAATACGGCGCCCCGATTCGAAGGGCAGGTCTCCGTCCGGCACGTGGAGCGAGAATCCCGTGAGCGAGAGATCCTGAAGGGGGTAGCGAGGGGAGCCCTGTCCGTTCAGCTGGATGTGCGGGGCCGCGTCCGATTCGTGATGCAAATCCCAGCGGCGCGCATGGCGTTGCTCGCCGAAATCGAGGACGCGCGGCAAGCGGACTGCAATCTCGGATTCGCTCTGGCGGGTGACCTCGGCCTCGAAGGAATAGGTAAGGGTTCCCAGGCCGAAGAACAGCCTGAGCTGCGGGCGGAATCCGGCCGGAGCGCGAAGGACCGCCAGTTCGAGTTCATCGGCGCGGAGATGGAGGGGCGCAAGGTGCTGCCGCTCGAAGGGGCTCACGAAGTCGCCGTAAACGTCGGCGCCGTCCGCAATGACCTTCAGCAACAACCCCCGTACCCGTTCGGCGGACTCCACGCGCTGCAGCGACGCCACGCCCGAGCCCAGATCGAGCCCGAGGCTTGCGGCGACACGCTCAGCCCACTGCATTCTCACCCCCGGAGCGTTTAAGGGTGCCGTCCGACGGATCACAAGCCGCGCGGCAGTGTGAAGCCACCGACGGCGAAAAGAGATTCAACTCTATCAGAAGTTTTCAAAAATTATCAACGGAGGTACGCCACAGAAGCCCGGACTAACCGTATAGTGACGCACCGCGAAAGCACCATGGCCCGGAGGAGCCGGGACCGGGCGCAGGTTATGATGCCGCACTGCGCGAAGCGCCGGGAACGATGCTAGAGTGGCTCCATGAGAAACGAGCATGAGCGTCTCGGCGCCACCATGGAACGCCTTGGGCCCGTCGAGGCTCCGCTCCACTACGGCGACCCCGTTGCCGAACATCTCGCCGTTCGGAACCATGCCGGCGTCGCGGATCTCTCGCACCGGGGCCTGTGGCGGCTCTCCGGGCCCGACGCAGAGCGATTTCTCCAGGGGATTTTGACGAACGACATCGCCTCCCTCCGGCAGGGCCAGGGTTGCTATGCGCTGAGCCTCACGGGGAGGGGGAAGATCGTTTCGGAGGTGATCGTGCTCAGGCGTTCGAGCGATTTCCTGATGCACGCGCCTGCCGAGACGCGTGAGGCGGGCTTCGCCTCCCTCGACCGGTATCTCGTCGGGGATGACGCCGCGCTGACGAACGAGGGCGAGGCGCTCGGGATGCTGGGCCTGTTCGGGCCGGCCGCCCCTCTCGTTGCCGCCGGGGTCCTGGGCGGAGCCGTTGCCGAACTCCCCGACCACCACTTCGTCGAGCGGCCCTTCGCGGGCGCCACCGTGCTCCTCGCGGGCGCTTCCTGGACCGGCGAAAAAGGGTTCGAGATCATCGCCCCGGCGGCCACACTCCCGGGCCTCTGGGGATCCCTTCTGGAGCGGATCGCGGCCGAGGGCGGTCGCGCGGTCGGGGGGGCGGCCCTCGACACCCTTCGCATCGAGGCCGGCTATCCCCGCGGGGGCGTCGATTTCGGCGAAGACACCCTCCCGCAGACCGCCGGGCTCGAAAAGGCGCTCGATCACAAGAAGGGATGCTACCGGGGACAGGAGATCGTGCTGCGCGTCCACACGAAGGGGCAGGTCAAACACTTGCTGATGGGGCTCCTGCTCGATGACGGCGGGGCGGTACTCCCCCCGCACGGCACGAAGCTCGAGCGGAACGGAACGGAGATCGGCTGGATCACGAGCGCTGCCCTTTCCCCCACCCTCAAGCGGCCCCTTGCGCTGGGCTATCTCGACCGCGACGCAAGGGCACCGGGCACGCGTGTCGAGGTCAAGACTACCCCGGCCGGGGCAGCCACGGTCGCCGAGCTGCCCTTCTACGGCGCCGGGGTCGCGTCCGCGGGTGGCGGGGCCTCAGGCGGCTTGACCTGATTCGATTCCGCGTGGATCTGGCGCATTGTGTCGGCCACGCCCCGCGCGATGGCGTTCAGATCCCGCACGAGTTCCGCTTCCACTTCGGCTTCGGTCGGATTGAGCCCCCTCGGTGGAGGCGCCACCCGCGCGTCCTTGAATTTGAAGAGCGTCCTCTCGCCGCGAAGGTCCGAGATCTTCCCTTCCACGCCGATTCTCCTCGCTCCACGGTAGGATACGCCCGGTTCAAGGTTCGACTCCGGAAGGCCCAGATCAACTTCGGTGAGGACCGCGTGCAGCCCCCAGTCGGCGTATGCGGGAATCATCAGCGAGCTTCCCTCTTCGACGCGGGCGAAGAGCTGCGTCTTTCCGATCTCCCGCGCCAGCGCCTCCTGGAAGGCCTGGGCCAGGCGCGGAAAGGCGACCGGGCGTCGCCCCCTGTAGAAGTAGGCCTGAACCGGCTGGATGAGAAGCACCGCGTCCCGATCGATCCGGAGCCAGGGAAGGTGGCTCTCGGCCTCGAGGTACCGGTTGGCCTTCATGTCCGCGTAGGCGCCGAGGTATCCGCTTCCGGTGAGGGGTTTCCCGCAGGCAATGAGAAGCGCCAGAGCGGCGCCGAGCGCCAGCCTTCTTTTCCAGTGAGGAAGGTGCTCGACTTTCGGAAAGCCGCGGCGCGTTTCTGGCATGAGGCGTTCATCCTATGCAATGCGCGGGCCGCCTGCAAACTTCCCTTTCGCCCCGGCGCCTGTTATATGATTCCCCCGCGCGGATAGGCTCGCGAGCTGCCCCTCTTCCCGGAGAGTACTTCCCTTGAAACCTGCTTCGATCCACCCTGCGGCGCGAAGCCTCATGCGCTCCGGACTGCTCGGGGCCCTCATCGCCCTCCTGTTCCTGGCGGGGATGAACTGCGCGCTTCCAGGTCAGCGCTCGGCGATTGTTCGCGATGACGATCTGGGCGCGGTCCTCGAACGATGCGCGCAGGCCGCCGAGGGAATGCACTTCGACGTCAAGGCCATCGATCGTTCCCATCAGATCCTGGTAGCCGAGGGGCGCGTGGAGGGCGGACTCGCTTTTCATGAAATTCGCCTCTCGATCAAGGTGATTCACCTGGAGGGGAACAACTATCGCGTAGAGGCAATCGCGACGTCGGACGAGCGGGGAATCCGCGAAGGGGCCCAGCGCAAGGCGCGCGAGTACTTCTTCCGCGAACTTCGCGAGACCGGGATCATCATCATTTCGGAGTAGTCGGAGCAAGAAGACCCCGCCCCTCCCGTCCGTGCCGCGGATGGGAGAGCGGGGTCTCGACATTCAGCGCCCGAAGAAACTCCGGCGGAACCGGTCAGCGCGCGCCGCCGGCCGCCGCTCGCGGGGCCTCGGCGGGAACCCCAGGGTAGGTCGGCGCCAGGCCCTCCTCGAGCCAGGTGTGCTCGCCGGCGAGAACCCGCTGGGCGAGCCGGTAGGATCGGACGTCCTCGTTCCGCCAGAGCCTACGGAACAGATCGTCGATGCGCCGGCGCGCGCCGCGGCAAAAGTGATCGGCGAGTGCGACGGCCTTCTCTCCGTTCTCCCCGCGCTTGCGCATTGCCTGGGCACGGGCGCAGGCGGCGGTCATCACGAGAAGTTCCGCGCCGACGTCCACGAGACGCGCCAGCAGCAGCTGCCTCTTCTCCAACTTCGCCTGATACAGCATCATGCAGTGGAAGACGCCGCGGGCCAGCCGACCAGCGGTCCGGTCGACGTAGCGAACGTGCCTCGCCAGATCCCCGAACTCGTCGTAGGACCGAAGACTCCGGAGCCCGGCGAGCCAGCGCGTGGGATACCAGCGCGCGTAGAAAGCGGCGGCCTTTCCGAACGCTTTAACCTTGGCGGAAACCGGGGCGCGCGGGTCCAGGAGCACCCCGGCGAGCTGAAAGTGCGCATCCACGGCCTCTCGCGCCAGGAACAGGTGCATGATCTCGGTGGAGCCTTCGAGAATCAGGTTCACGCGGAAATCACGAACCATCCGCTCGACGGGAATGGGCTTCTCGCCCCGGGCCCGCAGCGAGGGAGCGGTCTCGTAGCCACGGCCGCCGCGGATCTGAAGCGTGTCGTGGAGGATCGCCCAGGTTGCTTCGGTGTTGTAGAGCTTCGCAGCCGCCGCTTCGATCCGGATGTCGTATCCCCCGCGATCGACCATGCCGCAGGTCAGGTAAGTGAGCGCTTCCATGGCGAACGTCATGGAAGTCATGTCTGCGATTCTTGTCGCCACTGCCTCGTGCTTGCCGATGGCGGTGCCCCACTGGATTCGTTCATTCGCCCAGTCGCGCAGGATCTCGATGCAGCGCTTCGTCGTCCCCACGCAGGAAGCGGGCAGCGTCAGCCTGCCGGTATTCAGCGTGATGAGCGCAAGCTTCAATCCCAGCCCCTCGCCCCAGAGGATGTTCTCTCGCGGAACGCGCACCTTGTTGAACCGCAGGAGCCCGTTCTGGATGCCGTTCATTCCCATGAAGCGGCAGCGGTGAATGACCTCGAAGCCGGGCATGCCCTTCTCGACGATGAAAGCCGTGATCTGCTTCCTCTCCCGCCCGTTCACCATCTTCGAGGGCGTCCGGGCCATCACGACCAGGACGTCGGCGACGGCGCCGTTCGTGCACCAGAGTTTTTCGCCCGTGATCTCGAAGAATTTCCCTCCCTCCACCGGCTCGGCCGTCGTGCGCATGTTCGCCGGGTCGGAGCCGACCTCGGGCTCCGTCAGCGCGAAGGCAGATATCGCTCCGGCAGCGAGCCGTGGGAAGTACTTCTTCTTCTGCTCATCGGTTCCGAAAAGCTTCAGGGGCTGCGGAACACCGATGGACTGGTGCGCTGAAAGCCAGGCGGCCGTCGAGCCGCAGTGCGAGGTCACCATCTCGACGGCGCGGCTGTAGGAAGTCTGCGAAAGACCGAGCCCGCCGTAGGTTTCCGGTATTTTCATTCCGAAGGCGCCAAGCTGTCGCAGCCCCTCGAGAACAGCAGGGGGCATGTCACCGGTGGCGTCGATCTCGTCGGCATCGATGTGATCACGAATGAAGGGACCGAGCTTATCGAGATAGGCGTCCCCCTTCGCCCGCTGCTCCGGGGTCTCCTCGGGGAACGGATGGAGGAGGTCAAGCCGGAAGTTCCCCATGAAGAGCTCCTTGGTGAAGCTCGGGTTCTCCCACTTCTCCTCGCGCGCGTCCTCGGCGACCTCGCGGGCCTCCTCTTCGGTGACCTGTCCCTTGAGATGATCCTCGGCCATGGCGCCCCCTCCTTCGGTCCCTGTCGCGGACCCTTCTTGGAAGATACTTCTCTTGAAAAACACTCCCCTCTGAAAACACCTTTATTTCTGGCCACTTGACCGCAAGACGCGGACCCGCCAGCCAGGTGCTTTCATCATAATAACTTGAATCTCCGGGACCCGCGAGTCGGCCCGCCTTCCCCGGCGGGACGGTCTCCGGCCCCCTCGCCTATCGCACCCGCTCTCAACCAGAGCCCGCCTTTCACCGATAGATCGAAGCAGTTTCCTGTTTCCCTAACCCCCGCATTCCCCATCCACGCCGTGGGGTTGCAAGGGAAGGTTTGATGGAGCATCCCAGAAATGCAGCGAGGTCCCGCGAGGAAATCCTCGGGGAGATTGCCCTCGGTATCGCGCCCGCTTCGGGATCCGAGTTCTTTCCCCTCCTGGTTCATCACCTGGCCCGGTCGCTCCGGGTCTCCTGCGCGCTCGTCGGGGAACTCCAGGGCCCCTACGACACCTCGCTCGGGGCGGTAGCCGCGAGCCTTCAGGGAAAACTCAGCGGAAATCTTTGCTACCCGATCGAGGGTTCTCCCCTCGAAAACGTCATCGCTGGACAGCCTTTTGCCTACGCTTCCGGTGTGAAAGCGGCATTCCCCGAGCATTCCTTCCTTCGGGAGATGGCC
>JAUYMQ010000516.1 GCA_030698575.1 Deltaproteobacteria bacterium | reverse complement strand
GGTGCCGGATGGCCGGCTCCGTCGCCAGACCGGCGTAGGTCCCCCGGAGTTCCTCCGGGATGTCGGGGTGGCGCTGCGTGAACCCTTTCACGTGAAGCTCGTAGATGATCGTCTTGTGCCAGTCGATGGCCGGCGGCTTGTCGTCCCCCCAGGTGAAGGCGCTGTCGATGACGGCCGCGAGGGGCGTAAAGGCGGCGTTGTCGCGTTGATCGATCGCAAGATCCTCTTTCGGACCCCCGATCTCGTAGCCGAACATCTCGTCGCGCCACTCGGTCGTGCGGCCGATGGCCTTGGCGTAGGGATCCACGAGCACCTTGGCGGGATTGAACCGATCCCCCTTCTTCGGCTCGTAGGGGCCGTGAACCTGGAAGCCGTAGATCTGGCCGGGCCGGACGTCCGGCAGATAGACGTGCCAGACCATGTCGGTCTGCTCCGGGAGGACAATCCGGGTGCGTTCCCCGGTGGCGTCCACGCCGTCGAAGAGACACAACTCCACCTTCGACGCGTTCTCCGAAAAGAGCGCGAAGTTGACGCCGGCGCCGTCCCAGGTGGCCCCCAGCGGGTAGGGACGCCCCGGCCAGACCCGGAGCGCCTTCTTTCGCTTGCGCTTCATGTCACTAGGCAATGATTCCTCTCGTCTCGATGCGTCGTTCGGCGGTGTCGTCCGGAGTGACGGTCGGAAAGGGCGCGGACGTGCTGAGGGGGCTCGCGGGTTCACTTAACCGGCCACAACGGCGGTGAATCTAGCACGGAAGTAGCGCCCCGTCAGGTGCGCGGGAGCGACGGAGCCTGGGCGCCGGCGACGTGTGGAACGGGAAGGCGGACCCCGCTACTTGAAACGTGGTTTTCGCTTTTCAAGAAAGGCGCGGACGTTCTCCCGGGCGTCGTCCGTCTGCGAGCTTTCGGCCATCACCTCGGTGGCATAGTTGTAGGCGGCGCCCAGCTCCATGTCGACCTGGCGGTAAAAGGCGCGCTTGCCGATCCCCTTCGAAAGCGCGCTTCCCCGCGTCGCTCGTCCCAGCAGCGCGCGCGTCTCCTTCTCGAGCTGCCCTTCCGGCACCACCCGGTTCACGAGCCCCCAGGCCATGGCGGTCGGCGCATCGATCGGATCGCCCGTGAGCAGCATCTCGAGGGCGTGCTTGCGCCCGACGGCCCTCACCAGCGCCACGCCCGGGGTCGTGCAGAACCACCCGCCTATCCCGCCCGGAACCTGGAAGCGCGCGGTCTCGGAGGCAACAGCGAGATCGCAGGCCGCCACGAGCTGACATCCTGCGGCCGTCGCGAGCCCCTGGACCTGGGCGATGACGGGCTGCGGAACGGCCTGGATCATCTTCATCACCTCGGCGCAGACACCCAGCAACTTTCGCATCTCGGAGAGATCGCGATCGGCCATGTCGGAGAAGTCATGCCCGGCGCTGAAGACGGGTCCCTCGGCCGCGAGGATGGCTCCCCGGGCGCGCCCGTCCCCGATTCGCCGGAAGGCGTCGAGCAGTTCCCGGAGATGGGCTTCCGAGAGCGCGTTTCGCTGCTCCGGACGTCGCATCGTCACGAGCGCCAGATCACCGTCCGTTTCCAGGGTGATGTGCTTGTAGTCCATTGCTCCGGCCGCCTCAGGCGCCGCCGACGAGCGCCCGGAAACGCTGCACCTTCGGGCGCTCCGCAGCCATCGGCATGAGGCCCCCCACCGCTTTCTGCAGCGACGGCAGCGCCAGGTGCGTCTCCAGCGCTTCGTCGCTCTCCCACACCTCCACCATGGCGAACCGCGTGGGGTCGGCGGCGTCCTGCCAGAGATCATACTGGATGCACCCCGGCTCTTTCAGCGCGGGGGCGATGAGCGTTTCCTGGATTGCCTTCATGAAGTCCGCGGAATGTTCCGGCTTCACGGCGAAGTGAGCGATGATGCGCGGGCGCGTGTCGGGCATGGGCGCTCCTCGATAAGGCGGGCGATTGGAAGTGGACGGCGCCGCAAGCTACCGCAGCGTCCGCAGCCTAAAACAGACGCAACTTCCGCACAAGATGGGGTCGTACGGATCTCTTAGGACTGCGGGGGGCGGATACAGGGGATGCCGGGGCCCCGCGACAGGGCCAGGGCAGGTCGATTCAGGGGGCAGCGACCGGATCGAGACCCGCGGTGGAGATCTTGAACCCCACGGAGTCGCCAAGGCCGCTGTCGGTGAGCATTCGAACGACGCCCTCGCCCACCGCCGCCGGAGTCAGCGGTGGTTCCAGTCCCATCTGCGCGACGATGGCACTCTCGGGCGCGCCGAGGCGCCTGGCAAACTCGGCCACGGCCTCGCGCCCCTGATCGGTCTCTCGCGAAAGCACGGGCAACAGGCAGCGCACGGTGATTCCCATCTCCTTCGCCTCGCTCGCCAGGCAGCGGCTCAGCGTCCAGAGGGCCGACTTGGTGGAGGCGTAGGCACCGAGGAGCTGGAAACTCGAGGTGGCGGCCGTGCTCGAACCCACGACAATGGTGCTCCCCTCAGGGAGGGGTAGCAGCAGCGCCTCACGCGCCCAGAGGAAGGCGCCCTTCATGTCGGTTTCCCAGAAGGTGGAGAACGTTTCCCAGGTGTGAAAGCGCGTCGGCCGATGGGTGCCGAGGGCGCCGGCCATCAGCACGAGCACGTCGGGCCGCTCGCGGCCCATGATGCGCGCGGCGGCGGCGCCGTCCGTCACGTCGGCGCTGACGCCGACTACCTCTCCCTTGACCTCTTTCTCGAGCGCCTCGAGGCGCGCGGCGTCGCGCGCGACCGCCACCACGCGCATGCCCTGGGACGCGAGCGCCTCGACGATCCCGCGTCCGTAACCCCGGCTTCCGCCCGTGACGAGCGCCGTCTTGCCTTTCAGTCCTGCCATGGCTCCCTCCCTGTGGCGACGACCCGCCGCTCCTTCTCCCCCGGGATTGGCACCGCGCCTCGTCGCAAACAGTTAACCGTTTGGGTTAGTCTCTGATGCGGCGGACGCCTGGATCTCGAGCTTGAGGGTCGGGAGGACGAGGGCGACGACCTGGA
>JAUYMQ010000511.1 GCA_030698575.1 Deltaproteobacteria bacterium | reverse complement strand
GGACGGCGAGACCGCGGTGATCGGCGGCTTGATCAGCGAGGTGGAGTCTACCAACGAGAGCGGTCTGCCCGTGCTCAAGGACGTCCCGGTGTTCGGCAACCTGTTCAAGTATTCGAACAAGGTAAAGAAGAAGCGCGAGTTGATCATCTTCATCACGCCGAAGGTCGTCGACTAACGCTCCAGTATTCTGGGTCCGTTTTCGATCCGATCGGAGGGCGGCGGTGGGACCTTGGTCCCCCCGCCGTCTGACGTTTGCGCGCGGGCGCGGTCGTGCCGAACGCGGAGGCCGGGCAATGCGCGCGAAGGACTGCGGAGGGGACGTGTGGGAAAGGGCGGGAGAAGCCGGGATGGTGTGCGGAAGAAGGCGGCGCCCACAGGGCGGATTGTTACGAAACGGCCGAATCTGGCCACAAGTCCGTAAAACGCGTGGGGCTAACCTGTTGCAGATGCTCACTGCCCCATTTCCGGCAACCCGGCCGACCGGCGCCACCCGCGGGGCATCGAGGGTCCGGAGAATGGGTGGGGAAACAAGAAGTTGGGCCTGCCCCGGTGTGGCGTAAGTGATGGTGGAGGCCAGAAATAGGGCTGCGGGAGCGGCGTCGACGTCCCCAAGTTATGGCATTGCGCCGGAATTGGCACCCGTGTTGCAGGTTCACCACGGGATAGGGTGACGCGAAGCGATACAAGACAAGGAGTTGCGGCACACGACCATGAGCACCGAACGAGGAAATACGAGAAACGGCCGGCGCGGATTCACGCTGACAGAGCTGATGATCGTGGTCTCGATCATGGGGCTTCTGCTCGCTGTGAGCGTGCCCGCAATGGGACGATTCATGCAGACCTGGAGACTCAACGGTGAGGTCAACCAAATGGCCACCTTTCTCCGGCTCGCGCGTACGGCTGCGGTGTCGAAGAACACCGACGTGGTTTTCGTGTTCGACGCCACCGCCGGCGAATACTACTACATCGAGGACACCGACGGGAACGGTGCGCTCAACGCCGGCGAATATGCGAGCGCCGTGCAGACGTTCCCCGCGGGTATCGGGATCGACAGTTACACAATACCCCAGCAGTGGATCACATTCGGTAGCAGGGGGAACACGGTGGACGGCGGAAGCCTGATCCTGCGCAACACCAGGGACACCACCAAGAGGATCCGCGTGTTCAGCGGAACCGGGAATATAACGATCGACTAGTCGACGGAGGAGCGAACGATGTTGACGAACCAAAAAGGCTCGAGCCTCGTGGAGATCATGGTGGCTCTGGTGATATTCAGCATCGGCCTGACGATGGCGATGCGAAGCCTTCCCGAGGGCAACGCCAAGACGACGAGGAGCCGCAACATGTCGATCGCCGTAAACCTCGCACAGGAAAAGATAGAAGACTTGATGTCGCTCCCCTACAACGACGCGGACCTGAACGCCGGGACGCACGACGACCCCGACAATCCGCTGGACGGTCATTATGAGCGTTCGTGGACGGTCGTCGCGGACAGTCCCATCGAAGAGATGAAGAGCATCTCGGTCCGCGTGAGTTTTCTGACGGCAAGTTCCGACAGCGTACGCACGCTGCGGACATTCATTAGCGCAAGGCAGTGAAAACCATGACGAAGAAGCCTCACAACCAGGGTTTTACGCTGGTGGAAATGGCGCTCGGTCTCGTGATCGTCAGCGTCGTCCTCATCGCGTTCGCCGGTGTCATGAACGTGATGCAGAGGAGCTCCGCGAGCACGACCCAGTACGCCGGGGCCCAGCAGAACGCGCGCGTGGCGCTCGATTTCATCACGGAGAACCTGCGCGCGGCGGGCTCCGACATCGAAGCGTATAACGGGCAGCCCACGCTGGCGCACGCCGGCCCCTACCAGGTCGTGTTCAACGGTGACTTCGACCGTGACAAGACGGTACAGGGCCAGACCCCCCTGGGTGCCATCTCGGCCGCGCAGAGCCCGAGCACGTACCCGACCAGCGGGACGGCGCTGTACGCGCCCACGCGGTCGTACAGCACCGGCGCCGAGACCATTGCCTTTACGCTCGACTCCAACCAGGACGGTGTCGTCTCCTCCGCCGACTACGGCGACGACGCCGAAGAGGACACCCCCAACCCGCACCTATACGTGCTCAAGCGCTACGTCCTGGGACAAGACGCCGGTTCGGCGGGCAACCTGGTCCGCGAGTCCAACGTCAGCCTGATACGCGGCCCCGTCGCCTACGTGGACGGGACCAACCCGCCGCCGTTGTTCGAGTATTACTACAACGACGACAACGACAAGGCCACGCCGGACAAGCTGTGGGGCGACGACAACCCCGAGGATGGCGCGCTCGACGACGGCGAGATCGCCGCGCTCAGCCCGGTTCCGGATTCGTTGCTGCACAGCGTGCGTCGCGTGAAAGTGAACGTAGTAGCCGAGGCGCTCCAGCTCAACCCGAAGCACCTCGATAACGACGGGTTCGTGGAAGTGCGCATGAGTTCGCAAGTTTACATCCGCAACGTCGACATCCGCGAGGCCGCCATGGTGTTTGGTGTGGTGTTCTACGACGCCAACGGCAACGGCACGCGCGACAACGGTGAATCTGGAATCCCGAAGGTCAAGATTGTTCTGGATGGCTCCGGCCGCAAGACGCTGACGGACGCCTTCGGTGAGTATGTCATTCCAGTGAGCGCGGGGACGTTCAATGTGACAGAG
>JAUYMQ010000506.1 GCA_030698575.1 Deltaproteobacteria bacterium | reverse complement strand
CGATGCGCCCCGCGCAGAGACCCGCCAGGATGCCAAGGGCCGCCGATTCGACGTAGCCCTCGACGCCTGCGATCTGCCCCGCGAAGAGGATCCTGGGATCCTTCCGGAGCTGAAGGGCGCGCGTGAGGAAGAGCGGCCCGTTGATGAACGTGTTGCGGTGCACCGATCCCAGGCGCGCGAACTGCGCGCCGGCGAGGGCCGGCAGCTTCCGGAAGATCCGCTGCTGCTCCGGGTATCGAAGCTTCGTCTGGAAGCCCACCATCGAGAGGAGCGATCCAGCCTTGTTCTCCTGGCGAAGCTGCACCACCGCGTGCGCGATCTTTCCTGTGCGCGGGTCGGCGAGCCCCACGGGCTTCAGCGGGCCGTGTGCGAGCGTCTCGACTCCCCGCTCGGCGAGAACCTCGATCGGCAGGCACCCCTCGAAGTAAAGCGCCTTCTCGAATTCATAAGGCGCGATCGTCTCCCCGCTCCGGAGATCCGCCACGAACGACTCGTACTGCGCCCGGTCGAGAGGGATGTTCACATAGTCGTCTTCGCCCTTGCCGTATCTCGACGCGCGGAAGCAGGCGGAGATGTCAATCGTATCGGCGTAGATGATCGGCGAGATGGCGTCGTAGAAGTAGAGGTATTGCTTCCCCAGCAACCGTCCGATCCGTGCCGAGAGCGCTTCGCTGGACAGCGGCCCCGTGGCGATGATCACGATCCCCTCGGCGGGAATCTCGCGCACCTCCTCCCGCCGCACTTCGATGCGAGGATGTGAAAGAATCCGCTCGGTGATCGCCCGCGAGAAGAGATCGCGATCCACGGCCAGCGCCTGCCCGGCCGGCACGGCGTATTCGTCAGCCTTGCCGATGATGAGCGAGCCGAGGCCGCGCATGTCGTTCTTGAGACGCCCCGCGGGAGTCCCTTCGGCATTGGATCGAAGCGAATTCGAGCAGACCAGCTCGGCCAGATCGGCGCTCTGGTGGGCGGGCGAGAAGACCGCGGGCTTCATCTCGTGAAGCACGACCCGCACGGGGTAGCGGGCGGCGTGAAAGGCCGCCTCGCATCCGGCAAGCCCCCCGCCAATGACCGTGACCAGCGCCTGATCCGACATTTCCGCCCCCGATCGAGATGGTCTGGCTGGACTTCTGGAAGTGAAAGACCCGGCCAGGAAACTAGCCGGGTCGGATGGCGATGGCAATCGCGCCGCGATCCGCGCCCGGTGGGCGGGACCGCGTCTCACGCTATCCCGCCTCCGCCTCCTCGATGATTCGCATGAAGTCACATTCCTTGTTCGCGCAACGGATGTGCCGCCCCGCCTTCTTCGTGTACTTCTCGACGCAGATGGGGGACTTGCAGGTCGGGCACTTCTCGGCCACCGGCTTCTCCCACACCACGAATTTGCATTCCGGATACTTTCCGCAACCGTAGAACACACGCCCGCGCTTCGAGCTTCGCTGCACTATCTCGCCCTCGCAGCCGGGCTCGGGGCAGAAGACGCCGGTTCCCAGCGGCCTGACCCCCTTGCACTTGGGATAGTTCATGCAGCCGTAGAACTGTGAGCCCCACCGGCTCATCTTGAGCGCCATGTCGCCGTTGCACTTGTCGCACTTCTTCCCCGAGGGCTTCCCGGCGTCCGGCGCGCCGCCGATGGGGCGCGTGTTGCGGCAGTCCGGATATCCGGAGCAGGCGATGAACTCACCGAAGCGGCCCCGCTTGCGGATCATGGCGCTGCCGCACTTCTCGCAGGCGTCCCCCTCCTCGGTGTGCTCGATGGCCACGACCTTGCCGTCGACGCGCTTGAACTCCCGGGTGTTCGTGCAGTCGGGGTATCCCTCGCAGGCGAGGAACTCGCCGTTCTTCCCCCACTTGATCAGCATGTCCTTGTTGCACTTCTCGCAGGAGAGCCCGGCCTTGATCACCTCGGTCTTGACGTCGCGCATCTCGATCTTGGCTTTCGCGACGTGCTCCTTGAAGTCTCCCCAGAATCGGCGCAGCGTTTCGACCCAGTTGCCCCGGCCCTCCTCGATCTCATCGAGGCTTTCCTCCATCTTCGCCGTGAACTCCACGTCCATGACGCGGGGGAAGTTCGTGACCAGGAGATCGGTGACCAGATTGCCCAGTTCAGTCGGCTGAAACCGGCCCTCTTCCTTCGTCACATAGCGCTTGTCAACGATGGTCGAGAGGATCGAAGCGTAGGTCGAGGGGCGTCCGATGCCGTCCTGCTCGAGCTCCTTCACCAGCGTCGCCTCGTTGAACCGCGGCGGCGGCTTCGTGAAATGCTGATCCGTCTTGAGCTCGAGCAGCGTGAGCGCCTCGCCCTCGCGCAAGTCGGGCATGAGGCCCTCCATCTCGGCCCCCTGGCGGGAATCGCGGTCGCGCATGGCGCCGTTTCCCTCATCATCGTCCGTGCCCTCGAGGTAGAGAGTCATGAATCCCGGGAACTTGATCACGGATCCGGTGGCACGGAGCAGGTTGTTCCCGCTCTGAACGTCCACGGTCACCGCGTCGAAGACCGCCGGCTTCATCTGGCTCGCGACGAAGCGCTTCCAGATAAGCTCGTAGAGCGCCAGTTCGTCCGGCGAGAGGAAGGGGCGGACCCGCTCCGGATCGTGATCGACGAGCGTGGGACGCACCGCCTCGTGCGCATCCTGCGCCGACTTCTTGGTCTTGTAGTGAACGGGGTGGGCGGGGAGGTAGTCCTCACCGTGGCGAGCGACAATGACCTCGCGCACCTCGCGAAGGGCGTCGTTCGAGACCCGCACCGAGTCGGTCCGCATATAGGTGATGAGGCCGACGGGGCCCTCCTGGCCGAGCTCCACCCCCTCGTAGAGCTTCTGCGCGAGCCCCATGGTTCGCTTGGCGGTGAACCGGAGCTTGCGGGACGCCTCCATCTGAAGCGTGCTGGTCGTGAAGGGGGCCGCCGGGTTCCGCTTGCGGTCCTTGCGCTCGATCTTCTTGACGATGTAGCTGCCGCTCCGCAATTCGGCGGCGATGCGTTCGGCGTGGGCCCCATCCGGGAGATCAGGCTTCCGGCCGTGAACCTTGATGAGCCGCGCGAGGAATTCCGATCCCGATTCGGGTCGAAGATTCGCGTCGATCGTCCAGTACTCCTCGGGCTTGAAAGCAAGGACTTCGCGCTCGCGCTCGACGACGAGGCGGACCGCCACGGACTGCACGCGTCCCGCCGAAAGGCCACGGCGCACTTTCTTCCAGAGGATGGGGCTGATCTGGTATCCGACGAGGCGATCGAGGACACGGCGCGCCTGTTGCGCCTGGAAGAGATTTTCGTTCAGATCCCGCGGGTGTTCGAGCGCCGCCTGGACCGCGGGCTTCGTGATCTCGTTGAAAAGCACCCGCTTGATGTTCACTCCGGTCGGGCGCAGCTCCTCGGCGATGTGCCAGGCGATGGCCTCGCCCTCCCGGTCGGGGTCGGGCGCCAGGTAGACGTTCTCGCGGGACGAGGCGGCCTTCATTAGCCTGGCGATGATCTTCGCCTTGCCTTCGATGACCTCGTACACGGGAGCGAAGTCGTGATCGACGTCCACGCCGAGCGTCCGCTTGGGAAGATCCTTCACATGACCGACGGAAGCCTCGACCGTGAAGCCGCGGCCTAGGTACTTCTTGATCGTGCGGGCCTTCGCCGGGGATTCGACGATGACGAGCGAGCCGGATCGGCCCGACGCGGCCGTGCGCGCCGCGCGCTTCGGGGCGCCGGCCCCCTTGGCCCCCGGCTTCGCGGCTGAACCAGCAGTGCGACGCTTCCGGGCGATCTTCTTTGCCGGGGCCGCATCGCCGGACTTCTTCTTGCTCGCCCTCGCTGCTGCCATCGCTTCTCGTTCCTCGCTTTCCTCAACCCGGTCGGGGCGCGCTCAGGTTTCGAGCCGCGCGACGCGGCCCCTCGCGGCGGCCGGTAAGATACAGGCGACCCGAGGCTTGTCAAATCGGCGCCGAAGTCTCCGCGCCTCTTGATGCCGCAAGAGCGTCGAGAATTCCAGCGTTAGCGCAAAAAACTTCGAAGGCCGTCACACCCGTGTGAATGGCCGTCATGCTTTCGAAAAACGCATTCCCGGAAGCCGCTTGACCTCGCCACGCATCTCGAGATCCAGGAGCGTGGCGGCGGCCTGCTCGATGGTCAGCTGCGCGCGGGCCGCAATCGTATCGATGTCCGCGGGCGCGGCCTTGAGGCCGGCCAGCAATTCCATCTCTTCTTCGGTCAGACCGCCCATGGCTTGAATCATCGATCTGTCATCCATTTTCGGCGGGATATCGCCCGGCCAACCGGGCAGCAGATCGCCGAGGACCTCCTCCGGCGACTCGACAAGACGCGCCCCCTGCCGGATAAGCGCGTTCGTTCCGCGCGCCCGCGGATCCTCCGGTGTGCCGGGAACCGCCCACACCTCCCGGCCCTGATCAAGCGCGAGCCGTGCGGTAATCGAAGTTCCGCTTCGCTCGGCGGCCTGGATGACGAGCACCCCGCGGGCAAGCCCGCTGATGAGCCGGTTGCGGCGGGGAAAGGTCCACGGGGCCGGTTGCGTTCCAATCGGCAGTTCGCTCATGACCGCGCCGCCCCCGCGAACGATCGCTTCCCGAAGCGTCAGGTGCCGCCGCGGGTAGCTGATGTCCAGGCCGCAGCCCAGCACGGCCGCCGTTCGCCCGCCCCCCTCGAGGGCGCCCTCATGGGCCGCGCCATCGACCCCGTGCGCCAGGCCGGAGATGATCGCGACGCCGCGACGGGCGAGCCATGCCGACCACTCGCGCCCCCGCCGTACCCCCGCCGGACAGGCGCTGCGGCTCCCGATGACGGCCACCGCGGGCGCCTCCGCGTCGGACCATTCGCCCTGCACCGCAAGCCACGCCGGTGGATCAGGAATCTCCCGGAGCAGCGCCGGATAGCCGGCATCACCATAGCTGACCACCTCGCCGCCTGCCCGGCGAACGGCGCCAATCTCCCGCCCCGCCCAGTCCAGAAGCCTGTGCGCCCGCTCGCGGAGAGCCGGATCGAGTCCGGCAATCTCGGGCGCGGCCGCCGCCCCTGGTTCGATGACGCCCGCGGGCGAGCCGTGGCGTTCGCGAATCTCGCGCAGGACATTCCCCTGCGTCCTGCCCGCCGCGCCCAGCGCGATCCACGCGGCTGTGGCTGCGAAGTGATCCGATGACGGTGCCATGCGCCCGCGACCCTCGGGTCAGGGCTTGCGCGAAAAAGGGAGAGCTGTGGAAGTCCAGGGGGGAGTGACGGGGAGAGTGTGGCGGCAAGGCTATCGCGGCGAGACCACCGGCGTCAAGCACGTAAAAAAAGAGCGGGGGGACAACCGTCCCCCCGCTCCGAGGCCACGCGCCCGCGCGGCCCGGCCCTACTCGACGTCCGTCGATGGCACCGTGAAGGCAAGGTTCTCCTCGGCCTGATCCGGCTCAAAGGCCCTGTCGGTCGAGATCGCCGCCGCTTCGGAGGCGGGATAGCTCAGATCCGCCAGCGACGCGACGCGATCGCCCACGCGGATCGAATCGGTCGATCGCGTGAGCAGCCCCGTGCTGCTCTCTCCGCTCGCGCGAAGCACCACCACCTCGCCAACCACGTTCGGAGGAAGCCCCATCCCTTCGGCGCTGCCGTGCTCAAAAGGAACCTCGTTGTTGTAGACGGCAAGCCGCGCGCCAATGTCCACGCCCTGGTTCTGGCCGAGATCGAGGTAAACGAGATCGTCCCGACCCACTTCCAGGCGGCCGTCCTGCTGCGCGAGGATGGTCCCCCCGACACCCTGGGGCGCGGGATGCACGATGAACTCCTCGGGAAGAGGCTTGAAGGGCGTGACGCTGTCACCCCGCTGCAGGTAGGTGAACGAACGCTCGATGCGCACGCGCGAACTGTCCTTGCCCACCTGAACGACGCGAAGATGGCCCGTCTCGGCCACCCGGTATCCGGCGGGCTTCCCCGTGCGCGGATGGACCACCGGCTCGTCTTCCCGGAAGGAGACAAACCAGTCGCCGACGCGGACGCCGTCATCGGCGCCCTTGTCGACGAATACATCGAGCCCTGCATAAAGGTAATCGGTTTCGTGAAAACTGGAAGTGATGTGGCCGACCTCGCCGAAATCGCCGGTGCTTACAAATCCGGCCGATGCCGAACGCGAATAGCGGACCGACTCCGGGCCCGGCTCAGCGGGCAGCGCCATGGGCGCCTCTTCGACAACCGCCACGGGAACGCTCTCGCCTCCCGCAAGCTGGATTTGATCACCCGGATAGATCCAGTGCGGATCCTTGATCTGCGGGTTCTGCTCCCAGATCTGTTTCCAGTCCTTCGCCTCGCCGAGCTTCTGGGCGGAGATGCCCCACAGCGTGTCGCCCTTCTTGACCGTGTAGGTGTCTCCGCCGCTCTGCGCGATGGCGGTGGCGCCCACCGCCAGGCCCAGCAGCAGCGCGCCCAGGGCCATCGCGGACGCACCGAGTGATCGACTGCGCCCGGCTGTCGCGTGCGCCCCATTCTTCGAACTCATGCTACCCCTCCCCTCACCGGAGCGGCCGGAGAAACGGCCCCGGGATGAGGCCCAGTGGCGAGCGGAGACGCCTCCGCCCCGCAGCCGGGCCGCGAACTGGCATCCCTTCCTATCGTCCAGCGGGCGGTCTCGCTTGAGCGCCCCGCCGGCCTTTCCCCCCGCCCGCCCGGGGCGGCCCGGCGGGGCCCCGGGATAGACCGGGGCTGGACCCAATCATCTTGCGAAATCAGGCGCCTGCGTGCGGGAGTTCAAGCCCCGCGCGAGGCCGGGGCGTGTCATTCTAAGGGAGATTCCGCTGTGGTAAGATGAGCGCGCATGAGCCGACCCACAGCTCCGTCCGCGCCCGAGGCGCCCCGTCCAGGGGAGGGCCTCTCGGTGCTGCACGTGGTCCCCTACTTCCCCCCCTCCCAGGCCGGCGGCGGAATCCGCGAGGCGGTGGCCTGCCTCGTCCGCGCGCAGGCGGCCGCGGGATGCGCCGTGACCGTCGCCACCACCGACGTCGGCACGCCCGTTGCGCGCCGCACTGAAATCCCGTTCCCGGGGCTTGAGGTGATCGTCTTCCGGAACCTGAGCAACACGCTCGCCTGGAACGATGTCACGCTCCCGCTCGGGCTCAGGCACTGGGCCCGCAATCACGCTCGCGACTTCGACGCCGTGCACCTCCACGGGCACCGTCATCTTGCAGCCGTATTCGTGGCCCGGGCTCGCGCGCCCCTGCCTTTCGTTCTCTCTCCTCACGGGACAGCGATGCGCATCGAGAGGCGCCAGGGAATGAAGCAAGTGTTCGATCGGTTCACGGGAAATGGAATTCTTCAGGGCGCCGCGCGCGTGTTCACGGTCTCGGAAACCGAGACGGCGCAGCTTTGCGATCTCGGCGTTCCAGAGGCGCGCCTGCATCGTGTGCCCAACCCGCTCGAGCCCGGCGAGATCCTTCCGCTGCCGGAGCCGGGGATCTTTCGCCGGAAGCATCACATTTCCGCGGAAGCGCGCCTGGTCCTCTTCCTCGGGCGGATCACGCCGAACAAGCGGGTGGCGATTCTTCTCGAGGCCGTCGCGCCGCTTCCTGACGTCGTCCTTGCGGTGGCAGGTCCGGACGGCGGCGCTCTCGCGGATCTTCGCCGCGCCGCGAGCGCCGGAGGACTCGGAAACCGCGTCGTCTTCACGGGCCCTCTCGACGGCGGAAGCCGCCGTGAGGCGCTGGCTGATGCCGAGATCGTGGCGCTCCCATCGGAGCATGAGATTTTCGGGCTCGCGCCGATGGAGGGGCTTCTGGCGGGCGCGGTGCCCGTGGTCAGTGAGGGAACGGGGTGCGCCGAGCAGGTTCGGGCCTGGGATGCCGGATACGTGGTGGACGGCGGCAGCGCTGAGGCGCTG
Source organism: Deltaproteobacteria bacterium (assembly GCA_030698575.1). Taxonomy (GTDB): domain Bacteria; phylum JAUYMQ01; class JAUYMQ01; order JAUYMQ01; family JAUYMQ01; genus JAUYMQ01. The sequence continues at coordinate 1,277 of JAUYMQ010000506.1, read as the reverse complement.
CGAGGCGCCATTCGCGAGGCGCTGACTGATAAGGCGGGAAGCCGCGCGCGCGCGGCCCGCGGGGCGGAAGGCGTGACCCGCGAGATGAATCCCGGGGCCGTGGCCCGGCAGGTGATCGCGGGCTATCGCGAAGCGTCGGCGCAAGCAAGAGACTCTGCGCGGGGGGAGCGGGTTTGAAGATCTGGGCGAGCATTCTTCACTGGGGCGCCGCAGCCGACACCTGGGCCGCGATCGCCTCGCTCAGGGAGCAGACGCGCCCGCCGGAAGGGATCGTCGTCATCGACAACGCGTCCGAGGAGCCTCTCGACCAGGGGCGCGCGGGCGAGGCGGGCGTCCTCCTCGAGCGGCAGGGGGCCAATCTCGGGTTCGCGGGGGGCCAAAATCGCGGCATGACGCTTGCGCTCGCGCGGGGCGCCGAGGCGGTGCTGCTGCTGAACAACGACGCCACGCTCGATCGCGCCTGCCTCGAACGGCTCGAGGCCTGCCTGGTGGCGCAGCCCGGGATCGGGCTCGTCGGCCCCGTCATTCGCAGCGCATCGCCGCCTCACCGGATCGAGTCGGCGGGCATCCGCTTCAACCTTCGCACGGGAAGGATGCGCCTCCGCCATCACGGGCGGCCCAGGCTTCCGGCGCTGCCCGGACCGGCGGGGCACGCCGATCTGGAAGACGTCGACGCGCTCAGCGGCGCGGCGCTTCTTGCCACGGCCGCGCTGATCCGGCGCGTGGGGCTCCTTCGCCCGGAGTACTTCTGCTACTTCGAGGAAGTCGACTGGTGCCTCCGCGCGCGCGCGGCCGGGCTCCGTGTGGCGCTGCTGCGCGGCGCCGAAGCAAGGCACCGCGCCAAGGGGAGCCGGGCGGCAGGCAGCGCGACGGCCGGACGCGCTGCGCTCACGTCCTACTACGGCGCGCGCAACCACCTGCGTTGCCTCCAGCGAAACGCGCCGATGCGGGGGGCGGCCGGAGCGGGCCGTCGCCTGGCGGTCACGCTCTTCAACTACTTGCGGGCGCTTCGCGGCCCCGACCGGCGCGCGCGCATGACCGCCGTGCGCGAGGGGCTGCGCGACAGCCGTCGCCGCGTGTTTGGCGCGCGCCCCGATCATCCGGGCGCGCGCCCTGCCCCACCGCTCGCCGAAGGGGCGCGACGGCCGCGCGTGGCGGCTGTGGTGCTTGCGTGGAACCGCCTCGATGACACGCTCGAATGCATCGAGAGCCTGCGCGCGTGCCGCACCGCCGGCCTCGAGATCATCCTGGTGGACAACGCGTCGAGGGATCCCGTC